>JAZKYB010000027.1:0-8912 GCA_045611905.1 Acutalibacteraceae bacterium
GTAAGAATTGTTGATTATAAAACAGGCAGTAAAACCTTTAAATTACCTGACATTGTTTATGGACTTAATATGCAAATGCTTATTTATCTTTATGCATTAATTCGTGGCCAGGGCATTGATGACGAAAAAGCAGCAGCTATACTTTATATGCCCGCAAAACGAGATGTTAAAGACGAAGGCCTTGCTATGAACGGTCTTTTGAAGGCAGATATTAATTTAAGCATGGCAATGGAAAAAGCTAACCAAGGGGAATTTGTGCCCAAATTACCCATTAAAAAGGATGGCACTATTGGTAAGCGTTCTTCATTTATTGCAAATGATGGCTTTACTGAAATTTTTAACCACATTGAAAATATAATGCGAAAGACCGGCAACCTTATTTCAAACGGTGATATTTCGGTATCGCCAATAGATGGTAGGGAATCGCCCGCATGCAAATATTGCGACTTTAAAACCGTGTGCTTTGTTGATGATGCAAAAATTTTAAAAGTACCTGAGCTTAGCAACGAAAAAGTGTTTGAAGCATTAAAGGAGGCGGAATCTAATGGCATTTAATGCAACAAAAAATCAAGCTCTTGCAATTAACGGCAAGGGTAACATTTTGGTTTCCGCTGCTGCGGGTTCGGGCAAAACTGCCGTTTTGGTTGAAAGAGTTATTAACCTTTTAACAAACAGTGACCGAAATATAAAAGCGGACGAGCTTTTAATTGTAACCTTTACTAATGCCGCCGCTGCCGAAATGCGTGCCCGAATTGAAAAACGCATTGATGAAGAATGTCACCAAAACCCCAATTGTGCGGCTTTGTTAATGCAAAAATATCTTTTAAGTAATGCAAAAATTTGTACTATTGACTCTTTTTGCATTGATTTAGTGCGTGAAAATTTTGATAAACTTGACATTTCGCCCGACTTTAGAATTGCCGATAATGCAACCTTAAACCAAATCAATAACGCAATTGTTAATGAAATAATTAACCGTTATATATCCGAAAATAATAGGCAATTTTCACAACTTGTTGATTTGGTTGGCGGGGAATATGATGAAAAGAATTTAGCCGACCTTGTTTTGTCTCTTTATGAATATTCACGTCAGTTGCCGTTCCCTGAAAAGTGGTATGAATCGCTTATTACTTCTTATAACAACGGCAAATTCAGTCAGGAAAATTTATGGTATCAACATGCTTTTTTAAAGGCGAATGACACCATTGAAGAAATGCAAAACATTTTAGCTAATTTATTAGATGCCGTTATAAATTTGCCACAGGTTAACGACTTGTTATTTCCGCCGCTTAACGCACTTGCAAATGATTTGGCAGTGCTTAAAAATGCGTGTGACAGTAATGATTGGGATAAGTTTTTCAATTCGCTTAATTTATTTGCTTTGCCATCTTTACCAACCATTCGTGGCGGTAATGCCGCTTATCGTGAAGTGAAAGCCGTTAAACAGGCATTTAAGCAGTTTTCAGAAAAGACATTGCCTTCACTTGCAAAGTTTTTCTATGCCGATTTTGAATTTATAAATAACCAATTTAAAAAGGTTTACCCGTCGGTTTTACTTTTGGTTGACATTTTAAAAGAATTTGACCAAAAGGTTTTTGAAGAATATAACAATAAAAATGTTTTTACCTTTCATAATATTGAGCATTTGGCATTAAAACTGTTGTGTTGCGAAGAAAACGAACAAATTGTTGTAAGTGAACACGGCAAAGAACTTTTAGACCAATATGCCGAAGTTATGGTTGATGAATATCAAGACACAAACGACTTGCAAGATTACTTGTTTTTAATTTTATCAAATTTTGAAAAGCGTTTGTTTGTTGTTGGCGACGTTAAGCAAAGTATTTATGCTTTTCGTGGCGCAAACCCAATTAACTTTTTAAATAAAAAACAGCGTTATTTACCCATTGAAAGTGCAACTGAAACTGATCCGCAAAAAATTATTTTAGCAAATAATTTCAGAACAAAAGCCGAAGTTTGCGACTTTATAAATTATTTCTTCAAACTGTTTATGACACCAAAAACAGGAAGAATTAATTATGATGGGGAAGAATTGCTTGTGCCAAGCGCTGTTTACCCAAATGTTGATGCCATTCCCGTTAGGTTTGACATTGTCGACTGCAAAGACACCGATGAAAAAACCTGGGCATTAGAAGGCAGGCAAATTGCAAATTATATACACGAAATCATGAACGAGGGAGAGGTTATCCGTGTTGATGAAAACACCTTGCGTGCCGCAAAATACGGTGATTTTACCATTTTACTTCGTGGTTTAACTAATGCGCCATTTATAATTAACGAACTTAAAAATCAAGGCATTCCGGTTGATATTTGTCTTGACGCTTTTGCCGAAAACCGTGAAATAGCCACCATGCTTTCATTATTAAAAGTTATTGACAATCCACAATCCGATGTCGAACTTTTAACGGTTTTAATGTCGCCAATTTTTTCGTTTACAACCGATGATTTGGCTGAAATTCGTGCCGATAAAAAAGTTGGCAGTTTATATTCAGCCTTTGTAAAAGCGGCATTAAACGGCAATTTGAAGGCCGATGAATTTATTAAAAAACTTGAAAACTTCCGTTTGTATTCGGTAAGCTTAACACTTCCGAATTTAATTTCAAAATTGCTTATTGAAACCGAATTTTTAAACATTTTTTCCGCCTTTTCTGATGGCGAACGCCGTAAAAACAACCTATTTATTTTAATCGATTTGGCAAGCCAATTTTTGCAAAACGGAAAGAATAGTTTATCAGGTTTTATAAGCTATATTGAACGGTTATCACAGTCGGGTGCAAAAACTGCAAGTGTTTCTAATAAAAATGCTGTTAAGATTATGACTATTCACTCGTCTAAAGGGCTTCAATTTCCTATATGCATTGTTGCCGGTACTGACTCCCGCTTTAACGATGCTGATGCAAGACAGGCAACCTGTTACAGTATAAGCGACGGTATTGGTTTTAAATATTATGACGAACAGTTTAAAAAACCATTTACAACGCTTTCTCGTGAAGTCGTTATTGAAAATTCACGCAATGTTTCGCTTGAAGACGAACTACGGCTTTTCTATGTTGCTTTAACACGCACACAAGACCGACTTTTAATTGTTTCATCATTTAAAAATTTTGAAAACACTTTAGAGAAATATAAAAACCGCCTTATAATGCATGGTTGCCAAATTACCACACCATTCTTCCGCCAAAGCACTTCGTATTCAGACTGGTTAATTCCGTCAATTTTGCTTCATCGGGATGGTAATATGCTTCGTGAAGCGGGGGATATGATTTTGGCTTGTGATGATTCGTCACACATTGCGGTAAATGTAATTGACGGTGCAATGCTTTGCGAAGAAATAGCCGATAATGAGAAAATCACACCCGTTATAGACGACGAAATTGCAAATAAAATTAAAAAGAATACCGAATTTATATATCCTTATAAAGAAATTTTGAAAGTAAGGTCTAAAACATCGGTATCTGCGCTTGCAAACAAGGCAGAAAGCGATAAGTTTGCTTTTAGGGGCAAACCTTCGTTTATGAGCGAAGGCGGTATGTCGGCAACTTCTCGTGGTACTGCAATGCACAGGGTAATGGAACATTTTGATTTTTCAAATGCAAACAATATTGAAGCCGAACTTGAACGCCTTTATGAATGGCAGTTTATAAGCGAAGAAGAATATAATTCCATAAACAAACCTGCATTAAAACAATTTTTTGAAAGTGATATATTTGCACGAATTTTAAAAGCCGACACAATTAAACGTGAGATGAAGTTTTTAAGCGAAGTGCCAATAACACAAATTGATTCAACCCTTGATAAACGGTTTGAAAATGAAAAAATTGTTATTCAAGGCGCTGTTGACATTTGCTTTATTGAAAACGGTGAAATCGTTGTTTTAGACTTTAAAACTGACCGTGTGAATGATATAAACGACCTTAAAGAAGCTTATAGCGGTCAGCTTTCGATTTATGCCGAAGCATGCAGTAAAATTTTTAAAATGCCGGTTAAAGAAAAAATTATTTATTCTTTCCATTTAAACAATAGCATTTCTATATAACAAAAACCGCCTGAATTTCAGGCGGTTTTACTTTATTATAAATTATTTGAAATTTCGGCTAATTGTTCCATTGTAAGCTGTTCGCTGCGAACAGTAGGGGAAATGTTAAAACTTTCGAGCACCTCACGGATTTTATCCTTAGAAAAGCCGGTTGTGTTAGAAACAGTGTTAACAAAGGTTTTTCTTCTTTGAGCAAATGCGGCCTTTATAAGTGAAAAGAAACGTTTTTCGTCATTTACCTTTATTGAAGGTTCCTTTCTTACTTTAAGTTTTATAACCGCCGAATCAACTTTGGGTGCGGGCATAAAGCTTTGGCGGTCAACCTCAAAAAGAATTTCGGGCTCGGCATAGTAATTAACAGCAACCGTAATTGCACCGCTTTCGCGTGAGCCAACTTCGGCACAAAGGCGTTCAGCAGCTTCTTTTTGTACCATAACAGTTATGTTTTCAATGGGTAATTTGCTTTCTAAAAGCATCATAATTATTGGTGAAGTAATGTAATAGGGAAGATTAGCACAAACGCAAACCTTATTACAGTCGGCAAATTTTTCTTTAATTATTGCATTTAAATCAAGCTTCATTGCATCGCCGAAAATCACTTCAACATTATCACATTCAGCCAATGTTTTGGGCAAAATATTGCGAAGTCGGTCGTCAAGTTCAATGGCAACCACACGCTTTGCAACCTTTGAAAGTTCAACAGTTAAAACACCGATACCGGGGCCAATTTCAAGCACACCCATATCACCATCACAAGCGGCCAAAGCCATTTGTGGACATACAGCATCATTTATTAAGAAGTTTTGGCCAAGCGATTTTTTAAAATCAAAACCCGCAGGGCGCAAAATTGATTCAACGGTTTTTAAATCAGCTAAGTTCATTATAACACCTCTAAAAATCATTATACATTATCATTTTTACATTTACAATAAATTTTTGGTGACAAATGGGAATTTATGTTGTATAATAATAGAAATATTATTTTTGGATGTGAATTTCAGTTGGAAAACAAGTATTTTGATTCAGTTATTAAAGAAATGGATGAAGCCATCAATGAAATTGGCTTAAAGGTTGAAGAAAACGTTTTATCAAACGACCAAAAATCCGTTAAAATTGAATATTGTGATGCAAGACAAATGTACACACTTTCAGTTGCTGATGTTAGCGAAGGTGTTGTGGGTGATTATAAAGAAATTAATGCTTGGCTTTTTGATGACACCCAAACCAAAAAGGACGCTGAATGCGTTGGTATGGACTTTGCCGAATCATTACGCAAAGAATTTGGTGTTGCAGTTCAAAGAACAAGAACAAACGCAATTGTTGATTTGCCAACATCACAAAAGGGTGATGAATATAACATTAATGCTCTTACTAAAAAGATGCTTGATGTTTTTCCTGCACTTAAGGATGAATATAAAGAGCACGTTGCACATTATGGCAACTTTTTATATCTTAACTTCTTTGGTGAACATTTAGTACCCCGTTTAATTCGTTTATTTGAAGAGGGCACCGCAAAGCAAATTAAAAAGTTTTATAATGTTGTGGTTGATTTTTATACGAAAGGCGATGCTGACACAATCAACACAGTTGTTGCGGTTTTAGCAGCCGCATCATATAAAAACAGCACAGTTGATGCAAAAATTAAAGAAATGCTTGACGATAATAAACATTTCTTAAATTCTTATATTATGTTTGTGCCTTTCTTTGCAAAAAACAAAAAGCTTTTATCAGCTTTAATTAAAAACTAAAATCAAAAGCATTTCCCATTAGAATTTGGGAAATGCTTTTTTAATTAGTTGATTGATTTTGCTTTTTTGTGTAAATAAAACACTTATAATTACTATTTGAATTACTGCAGTAACAATAATTGTAGGTGCACGACCGGTTAAAATTGCTAAATAACCTTTACCGCTTGTTGAAAAAATATAAATAAAATAAGTATTTAAAAGTAACGAACAAGTTATTGTATTTATAATTACTGCAATTGAAATTTTAAGCACTGTTGCTTTTTTATATAAAAATAAACCAAGACACAAACCAACAAGCATATTTGTTATTGTGTAACCCACAAAATAAGGGCCGAATGGTTTAATTAAAGCGCCAATTAAATCACCAAGTCCGCCAACTAAAACGGCATATTGCGGGCCAAGATAACACGCCGCAAAAGCAACTGTTACAAAACCAAGATTTAAATTAATGTACCACAATTGATAAGCGGGAATAAATCGTTCTAATATTACATTTATTGAAACTAAAATTGCAGTTAAAATTATTTTAAACAATTTTTCTTTTTTCATAAAATAAAACCTCCTATTACCCGTAGTCCGAATAACAGAAGGCCTAAAGCTCAAATTAAACGGCAGCGGGATGCAACAAACGAACCGCGAAAAATCTTCGTTTTATCGGCAACTCCCCGTCCGACAAACACTTAACGCTCGAATGTTTACTCTGCATTATGTTTTAATTATAAAATGTTTTATTGATTTGTCAACAGTTTTGTATCACGCGCATAGAAAAAGATATATTGTTGTGCAATACCTGCATAATCATTTGCAATATCCGGTAATTCACCGCCAAAAAGGGTATCAAGTGCACGGTTTATCCAAACATCTTTCGGAAATGCACGGTCGTGATGATGTGAAAAAAGCAGGGCACAGTCAGCAACTTTTGGGCCGACGCCTTTAATTTTCATAAGTTCTTCTCTTGCTTGTTCAAGTGAAAAATAACGCAAGTGATATAAATCAACTTCGCCACTTGCAACCTTTTGGGCAGCATCAATTAAATATTTAGCACGAAAGCCGCTACGTAAAGGTGCTAAATCTTCAACGGAAAGGGAAGCCATTTTTTCGGCGGTTGGAAAAGCAAAATAACCATTTTTATTTTCACCAAAATTTTCGCAAAGGCGTTCAATAATGCCCTTAATACGGCTTATGTTATTATTTTGCGAAATTATAAAAGAGCAAAGGGTTTCAAATGGTTGTTGATTTAAAATTCGTATACCATATGAATAATCGGCTGCGGCTTTTAATGTTTCATTTTGGCTTAAAATTTGACGAATTGTTTGATAATCACGGTCTAAATCAAAATAATCTTTCCAAAAGTTTTCAAATTCGTCGGTTGTGGTGTTATATAGCACAACCGTACCGTCTGCCAATTTTTCTAAAGATAAAAATTTGTCGCCCGCAACACCCGACCAAACACCGTTTTCATCACATTTCCAACGAAACGCTTGACCACAGTCAAGTGTGTGGGGCAGGTCAAACTCTTCAATGCCTTTTATGTAAATATTATTATTTTTATAAATAATTTCAAACATTTTATCACTCCGTATTTGCATTATACAAATTTTGTGGTAAAATAGCAATATAAACTTATGAAAAGGGATGTATTATGCGACAGGATATTTGTACCATACCTATTAGTGAAATATTTGAAGTAAATGATGGTTGTCCAATTTGCCGTATGCGTGAGGTTGTTGAAAAACGCATTGTTGATTACATAATGGGCGCCGCCATGATGGAACCCGATATTAGAATTGAAACCAATCGTTTGGGCTTTTGCGAAAGACATTTCGACCAAATGCTAAATACCCGCGGCAGATTACAACTTGCCCTTATATTAGAGTCACACATCGATGAAGTAAACCGCAAAATTTTTGAAAAAAAGATTTTTAATTCGAACACAAAAAAGGGTCAAACCGCTAAAACGCTTAACGAATCTTGCTTTGTTTGTGAAAAAATTGAATGGGGCTTTTCACGAATGATTGAAACAGTTTTTCGTAGCTATGAAACTGACCGTGATTTTCGTGATATGTTTAATGGTCAACCAATGTTTTGCCTTAAACATTATGAAATGCTTATGAATTCGCCAAACCGCAAAATGCTTAAAAAATATGCAAGCGAATTTGAAAACAATTTAACAAAAATTACAGGAAATTACACAAAATCATTACATGACGATGTTAAAAAATATTGTTCAATGTATGACTATCGTGCTAACACAGAAAAGAAGGATTGGGGCACCAGTCGTGATTCAGTAGAGCGTACAATTGCCTTCTTAGTTGGCAGAAAATTTGAAGAAGAATGACTTTACATAATGTTGAAAAATTTGTCGAATGTGGATAACTTGTCCCTTTAAAATGGGGATTTATCCCACTTTTCCACCGACTTATTAACATTTTTATGTAAACCGCGAATAAAATGTTAAACTTTGCCAAAACTAACCTTATCAACAGTTAGGGGAGAGTTTTTATGGTTAAGGGCGTTAGCAAAACAATTATTGAAGTTAATAATACAGGCAGTAAATTTTTTGAAAAAATTGTTTTTTATGTAACGCCTGAATATGGCAATTTAAATGCCAAGTATCTTAAAAAAGCCGCTACTGAATTTTCTTTTAACTATAACAACGCATTTAACCAAAGACCACTTAGAAAAAGGGTTAAACGCAAAAAAATTATTGCCTTTTCCATTATTGGCGGCATCGTAATAACTATAGGCATATGCTGTGTTTTAGCGTTGTGTTTGTGAACAAACTGTTAAAAATGCAAGAAGTGGATTTACTTCTTGCATTTATTTTTATTTTATAATATAATATCATTATCTTTTGTGTGGAGGATATTATGAAAGACATAATTTTAAAGTCGCTAAAATTATTTTTAATAACATTTGTTTCAAGCTTAATGTGCTTTTTCCTGGTGGCTTCAATCAGTTTTATAAAGGTTGGTCTTTTCACTGAACAAATCGGTTATGATATGTACGGCGCAACCGAAGATGATACCGAAATGAAACTTTTATATACATACTATTATGAAGATGGCGATGACGAAAAACAGGCCGAATATGAAGAAAAAGGATATACA
>JAZKYB010000028.1:0-1043 GCA_045611905.1 Acutalibacteraceae bacterium
AACAGAAGCACTTATAAAAGCAGGCTTTTCTTCTGTCCTGGTGCTGAAAAATTGGGGAGCGACCTATACCATAAAAGCAGTTAAATAAATTCCAATTTGTCGATCAGTTTAATAACAAAAAACACCCTATGACTTTTTATGGTCATAGGGTGTTAAAATTTTTAGTCTAACGGCTTCATTGTGGGGAACAAGATTACCTCGCGGATAGTATCAGAATTGGTGAGCAACATTACTGCACGGTCAATACCGATACCCATACCACCTGTTGGGGGCATACCATATTCCATAGCGGTGAGGAAATCTTCATCAAGCATTTCTGCCTCGTCGTCACCACGTTCACGAAGTTCTAACTGCTTTTCAAAGCGTTCACGTTGAACAATTGGGTCGTTAAGTTCTGAATAAGCGTTTGCAAGTTCGCTGTGGCAAACAAACAATTCAAAACGTTCGGTAAGGCGTGGGTCGGCGGGTGATGCTTTGGTAAGGGGTGAAACTTCAACCGGATACATTGTGATAAATGTGGGTTGAATAAGCTTTTCTTCAACACGTTGGTCAAAGCAAGCATAAAGTGCATTGCCCCAAGTTTTATCTGCAGTTTCGGCAAGTTCAACACCAATGCTTTCAGCAGCTTTTACAGCTTCGGCATCGTCGGTAATTGCGCCAAAGTCAATGCCGGCATATTCCTTAACAGCGTCAACCATTGTAAGACGACGCCAACCGGGTGTTAAGTCAATCTTTTCGCCAAGCCATTCAACTTCATAAGTGCCATGAATTGCTTTCGCAGCACCCGAAATAATGCCTTCGGCAATGTCCATCATATCATGGAAATCAGCATAAGCTTGGTAAAGTTCAACCGTTGTAAATTCGGGGTTGTGTTTAGGGTCCATACCTTCATTTCTAAAAATACGGCCAATTTCATAAACCCTGTCCATACCGCCAACAATAAGACGCTTTAAGGGTAATTCGGTAGCGATACGCATATACATAGGAATATTTAATGTATTATGATGTGTAATAAAAGGACGAGCAGCTGCACCGCCAACAAT
>JAZKYB010000029.1:0-1963 GCA_045611905.1 Acutalibacteraceae bacterium
TTCGCCACACCCGGATAAATATGTAATACTTGCAATTTCACGCAAATAATATTATACCATTAAAAACAGATTTGTCAATAGAAAAATTAAGGGTTGCGCCATTTTTTTAAAACAGTGCAACCCGTTTTTATTAAGTTAAAAATTAGTCAGCAAAGCCAGATTCAACCAAAGCAACCAAACCGTTTAATGCATCCTTTTCGTCAGAGCCATCAACAATGATTTTAATGGTTGTGCCACCAACAATGCCAAGTGAAAGAACGCCTAAAAGACTTTTAGCATTAACCTTGCGGTCGTCTTTTTCTACCCAAATTGAAGATTTAAATTCGTTTGCCTTTTGGATAAAAAATGTTGCAGGGCGAGCGTGTAAACCAACTTGATTTTGAATAACTACATCTTTAACACACATTATAATTTCTCCTTAAAATTAACTGTTGCCACAATGCAACAAAAAGTGTTTTTTTCTTACAAAGTTATTATACCACATTTAATGTTGCAGTCAATATTTTGTGAAAAAGTTCTAATTTTTATCCAACAATCACATATTCAATAAGTTGTTTTTTGTGCAAAATAACAACACTATATATTGTCCTTATAATATTTTTGAAGTAATTTTTTGTCTTTTTCGGAAATGTTTTCCAAATTCAGCATATCGGGTCTTTTTTTCATTGTAATTTCAAGTGATTTAGCCCTGCGCCATTCGTTAATTTTTGCATGGTTTCCCGAAAGCAAAACTTCCGGCACTTCACGGTCGTGCCAAACGGCCGGTTTTGTGTATTGGGGATATTCCAAAAGCCCGTCAAAATGGCTTTCATCTTCAAAGCAAATATCTTCTGACAAAACACCGGGCAACATTCTGCAAACGGCATCTGCCACAGTTAAAGCAGGTAATTCACCACCGGTAAGCACAAAGTCGCCAATTGAAATTTCTTCGTCAACAATTTCGTCAATAACACGTTGGTCAATACCTTCATAATGTCCGCAAAGCAACACCAAACGGTCAAGTTTTGAAAGTTCGACAGCTTTCTCTTGATTAAATTTTGCACCCTTTGGCGAAAGGTAAACAAGGTGGGGTTTTTCTTCGTTTTCGTTATAAAGTGATTTATAACATTCATAAATGGGGTTTGCCGCCATTATCATACCCATACCGCCGCCATAAGATGTATCGTCAACCTTATTATGCTTGTTGCCCGCAAAGTCGCGGATATTGGTGCAGACAATTTCTACCTTGCCCGCTTTTTGTGCGCGGCCGATAATGCTTTCATTCATAACGGTGTTGCACATTTCGGGGAAAAGGGTTAAAATATCAATCCTCATTATCAAAAATTCCTTTCAGTGGGCGGATAATAACCGTATCATTTTCGGTATCAACCTTAACAATAACAGGGGGGATGGCAGGCACAAGGTATTCTTTACCGTCCTTTAAAATATGCCAAACATCGTTAGCGCCCGTTTCTGAAACCTCTGTAATAACGCCAAGTGCTTCGTTTGTGTCGGCATCAAAAACATTGCAACCAATAAGGTCAGCAATAAAATAATGACCTTTTGGAAGCTTTATGTCATTTCGGTCGATATAAAGCACAGTGCCACGATATTTTTCAATTTCTTCAATGGTGTTAATACCTTTAAAAGCCACAAGGCAAACATTTTTGTGTGCTTGCGCCTTTAAAATTTCAAGCTTGTTTTCACCGTTTTTGTCGGTATAAACCTTTTTAAATTTTGAAAGAAAATCCTGCGAGTCGGCCCATAACTGCACACGCGCCATACCCTTAACACCGTGTGTGCCGACAATTTTACCTGTTTCAAGATATTTATTCTTCATTTTTTCACCTAAATAATCAGTATGTATATAAATACCCCCAACAATGTGGGGGTAGTAGTACGCGTTAAGTGCTAACGCGAGTTAGCACCTTAGTCGATTTCAACCGCAATGTTCATATCGGCTTTGTTAGCAGCAGCACGCATT
>JAZKYB010000030.1:0-3931 GCA_045611905.1 Acutalibacteraceae bacterium
ACTGCTTCGGCCTGTAACCTGCCCCTTTCGGTTAAAGTATCGTTTTCATAATCGGGGTCACCGTGCCTTATGATATATAATAACATATTGCCACCTCTTATTAATGTTGTGTTCAGTATAACATATACACCATAAATCCGCAACACATTTGACTGCTTGCAATCACCTTGTACAATACAAAACCCGCCCACTTAAAGTGGACGGGTTTTTATTTTTTACAACATTTCAAGTATACTGCAGATAACTATATATACAGCGAAAACAGCCGGACCTATAAATTCAGTAATAAGTGAAATTATACCATGACCCTTTCTGCGCAAAGCAACCGAAGCCGCAATGCACAACACCAAAAATGCCGCAAGGAAATATAGCATTTGGCGATAAAATTCAGGACCACCGCCATTAATATCTACAAACATTCCCAAAATTGCAACAAACGGTACAAGTGTAAAGCCGATAACAAAATTAAATATAATGGAAATTATATCAACCGCTTTATATTTTAATTCTTTATCTTTTCTTACAAAAATGATTATAGCAATTAATGCCAACAAAGCAATAAGGAGTGCCGGAAGCACAACCATACCACTTAAATAAGATATATGCGAGAAAACAAACGAATTTTTAATTGGTGTGGGATATTCAAAACTGATAAGCTTTACACCCTGTGCCGCCAAGGTTTCTTCATCGGTATATTCGTTTTCTTCTGCATCATAATAATTAATGCTTGGTTCAAATGGTTCATCATCGAAATATTCATATTCCGGGTCACCCATTAAATAATCAGCATAAAAATGTGTCCACAATTCAATTCTTGTATTGTCACCTTTTTTAAGGGTGTAAACGGTGTTTTCTTCACCAAGGCCTTCTATTCCGCCAATATAACAACGTGTTAAAGTATCGGCATAACCGTCGTTTCCAATATATTGCGCCTTAAAAACATCATTAATTGTTACTGTTTCACCGTCAAGTTCGTATGTAATGGAAAATGGAAATTCGGCTTCGGTAATGGTGGGTTTTTTAGCAATACTTGTAACAACCGAATATACCGCCATTAATAACACAGCCGAAATAAGTATAATAGCAGGCAATAATAATTTTTTATTTTTCATAATCTTATTCCTTTCTTCGAAATGACTTAAAAAATCAAAGTATCTACCTTATTAAGCAATAATGCAAGCATTTCTTTGCATCTTGCAATTTTTGCAGGGCTGTCGGCCTCTTCAGGACGGCGAACCGAACGACGAAGCATGCGAGTATAACCAATAATCATTGCCTTTTCAGCAACGCTTTGGCATAATTCTTCATCTTCGGTATTAAGATACATTTTAAGGGCTGTTTGCCAGAACTTGCCGGCAGTTTCAAATGTATAACCAAAGAAATCTATCATATTTTGGTGGTCAAGTTCGGAATATCCCACAAACGCATTAAACATAGAACCAAGTTCAAACACGGGATGACCCATGCAAAGTGTATCCATATCAATAAGCAATGGTTCACCGTTTTGCACCATAATGTTATTTGTGTGATAATCGCCGTGCATAAGTGTGTTTTGTTTTGGAACGGCTTCAACCAAAGCACGAAGTTTTTTGCCTTGCTCTGCCGGAATATGATTAGAAACAAAATTTGCCCAATCAAGTGCAGTTTCTTTCATATCGGGAACTTCGCCATCTTCCACTTCAATTGCATGAATGCTTTTAAGCATATCCACATAATACTTTACCGCTTCGGATATATCGTCGGGGTTGTTGCGAATTAACTTTGTTACACTCTCCGCATTAAGAAGTTCAGTAACTGTGCCATAGCCGTCACCCACACGAACAATGCCGTAAGGAATTGCGGTATTGATGCCCAAAACAAACGCACGTCTTGCATTTTCGCGTTCTTGCTTAATTTCGGGCAATGCATCCTTAGCAAAGTAAGTTTTTAAAATGGTTTCGGCGTCATAACGATAAACCGCACCATTAGCACCCTTTGCAATAAATTCACACCCTTCAACGCTCATTCTTTGATATGCCTTTTCAACCGTAACCATATCGGTGAAACCGGTCATATCAAACACTTCATAAACATCAGAAGCAACATTGATAATAGCAAGCTTTGGTTCTTCTTTTCTAAGCTTTAAAATTACACGAAGACCTGCTGAAGATATATACTCTAATTTATCAGCATCAAGAACAACATGCTTATTGGGGTTATTGTTTTTGATATCAAAAATCTTTTCTTCTGCCTCTGATGCATTGGTAGCATCAATTCGGCCTTCAATAGCAATATATAAAATATCTTTATCTAAACGAAAATTAACATCCATTTATATATACTCCTTATTAAAACGCAGTGATTTATTCAATTACTAAAATGTCGGCAAAACCGGTCATTTCAAAAACATCCATAACCTCTTCGCAAACATTTATAACCTTCATCGAACCAATTTTTTGTATTTTCTTTTGTGCTGAAAGAAGCACACGAAGGCCTGCGCTGGAGATATACTCCATACCTTTTACATCAAGAACAAGGTTTTTAGTGTCGGCAATGTCCTCGTTTATGGTTTTGTCAAGTGCGGGGGCAGTTATGGTGTCAAGTCTGCCCACAATTTCGATAACGGTTTCTTCTTGGTTTTTCTTGATTTCAATAGTCATAAAGTTTGATCTCCTTATATTTGCTTAATCATAGTTAAAATATTTTCACTGTTTTTATATTCATAACTAACTGTGTCCATGGTCTTTTTAGTTATAAATATTCCAAGCCCGCCAATTTCTCGTTCTTCTGCCGAAAGGGTAACATCGGGGTCGGGTTTATTTAGCGGGTCAAAAGGAATGCCCCTGTCTGTCATACGGAAGGTGATTTCTCGGCTTTGCTCGTTAAAGCCAATGTAAAGTGTCATATCACCGCTACCGTCAGGATAAGCATAATGAGCGATATTAACAAATACTTCTTCAATAGCAACACAAATTGCGGTTTGAATTTTCATTGGGCATTCAAAACCTTCAAGCGTATCTTCCACAAAACCGATAACATCGGCTAATGCTTCGGTTTTTGCAGGGAATGTCTTATTTGTCACACGCTCACCTCCCTTTTTAGGTTTATAATCAAACATTAGCATTGTAATATCGTCAAACTGTGGTGCTTCACCCACAAATTCATCAATATTATTTTTTAATGCCGGTAAAAGTTTTACTGCTTCTAAACAATTGTTTTGATTCATAAATGCAAGCAGTCTATCTTCACCATAAAGCTTGTTTTCTATATTTGTGGCTTCAGGGACACCGTCGGTATATAAGAACAAGCGGTCACCCGCATTTAATGTAATTTCACCCGCACGGTAACGAACACCTTCCATACCGGCAAGCACAAAACCCGCACGGGTTTTAAGATATTCAAACGAACCGTCCGCACGCTTTAGCAGTGGCGGATTATGACCGGCATTCGCAAACTGCACATTGCCTGTAGTCAAATCCAAAATGCCCATCCAAGCGGTTACAAACATGCCCGATTCATTATTTTCACAAAGTTTTTCGTTTGCTTTTGTGAAAATATCATTTACTGCCATACCGCTTTCGGCTAAATCCTTAATAATGGTTTTGGCGGTCATCATAAACATTGCCGCAGGTATTCCCTTGCCCGAAACATCGGCAGCCAAAAACGCAACGGTTTTGTCGTTTAATTTATAAAAATCATAAAAGTCGCCGCCAACTTCTTTTGCGGCAATCATTTCGGCATAAATGCTATATTCTTCATTAACGGGGAAGTTTGTGGGCAAAGCAGAAAGCTGAATTTGTTTAGCATATTCAAGTTCTTTATCAATACGGGCTGCAGCTTCTGCGATGTATCGCTTTAAGGTGGAAACGGTCGAGTTAATATCATCCGAAAGGGAAGAAAATTCTTCATTAGAACGAACATCAACCGTTACGTTTAAATCACCTTCAGTAAT
>JAZKYB010000031.1:0-4817 GCA_045611905.1 Acutalibacteraceae bacterium
CGCCTTGTTGCTGCTATTGAAAAGCATCACGAAGAACGTTATCGTGCACTTCTTAAAAATGTTGAAACCGCCGCTGTTTTTGAAAAGAGCGAAGTTAAGGTTTGGGAATGCCGTAACTGTGGCCATTTAATCGTTGGCACCAAAGCACCCGAACTTTGCCCCACATGTGCTCATCCGCAATCATATTTTGAAATCCACGCAGAAAATTATTAATCTTTTAAGCCGAACTTTTTGTTCGGCTTTTTTATTGATTGACAAAATTCAACAAAACCTTTAAAATGGTTGTATACAAAACAAAATCGAGGTGTCGGTTTGGAAAATTATGTGATTTTATATAATCCCCATTCGGGCGGTGGCAAAGGTCTTAATATCGCAAAAGAAATTGAACCTTTAATGGGTAACCATAACTATGTTTATCAGGATATGACTACCATAACCAATTATAACGAATTTTTAAATCAGCTCCCCTGCGGTACTGATATTATTCTAACCGGTGGCGACGGCACATTAAACAGCTTTATCAATAATGCCGACTGTGACAATTTAAAACAAAAGTTATATTTTTATGCATCAGGCAGCGGTAACGACTTTGCTCGCGACATTAAATATCCAAAACGCACCAAACCACTTTGCATTAACGATTACATAAAAAATCTTCCCACCGCAAATATTAACGGCAAGGTTTATAAATTTATAAACTGTGTCGGCAGCGGTATGGATGGTTATTGCTGTGCCGAGGTTGAACGCTTGCGTTCTTTGGGCAAAAAACGTGCTAATTATACTCTTGTTGCCATTAAAGCACTTTTGGGCGCATATAAGCCATGTGATGCAACTGTCACGGTTGACGGTGTCACAAAAACATATAAATATGCTTGGTTAATGCCAACAATGAATGGCCGATTTTTTGGTGGCGGTTTTATGGCTGCACCAAATCAAAATCGTTTGAATGAAGATAAAAAATTAACTACCGTTGCAATGCACAGCAACAACTTCTTTCACATTGTTGTTGCGTTTTTACGCCTTATGAAAGGCACCCACACAAAAATGAAATTTATGATAGATGTTAATGAAGGTTTTGAAATTTCAGTAAAACTTTCAAAACCCGCACCCCTTCAGCTTGATGGCGAAGTTATTGGTGAAGTTTCTGAATACACAGTACATAGCGCAAAATCAACAATTCACGCTTAACAAAAAAAGACAGGTTTTAAAAACCTGTCTTTTTTTATTAGAAAAACTTGACAAACACAATACTTCGTGATATGATGTATTGCACGATAGGAGGTATAGCATGGACATACAATTAAAACGTGGACTTTTGGATGTATGTGTTTTGGCCGCAATTAAAAATGAAGCTTCTTATGGTTATAAAATTATAAAAGATTTAAAACCATATGTCGAACTTTCAGAATCGACCCTTTACACTATTTTAAAGCGGTTGGAAGCCGGAAATATGCTGACTGTTCGCACAACCGAGCACGGTGGTCGCCTTAGAAAATACTATCACATAACTGATAACGGATTAAAAAGAATTGCCGATTTTAAAAACGAATGGAAGGAAATTCTTTCAATATATCAATTTGTTAATAAGGACGGTGACATCGATGACAAAGCTTGAATTTATTTTTGAACTTAAAGATAAGTTATCCAAACTTCCCAAAAAAGAACTGCAAGAACGGTTAAATTTTTATAGCGAAATGATAGAAGACCGTATGGAAGAAGGTCTGTCTGAAGAAGCGGCCGTTGCGGCTGTTGGCGCAACCAATGAAATTGCCGCACAAATCATTGCCGAAACCCCTAAGCAAAAAGCAAAAACCAAATTTAAAATTGAGAAAATTATGCTTTTAGGGTTGGGTTTCCCTGTTTGGTTTCCGCTTTTAGTTGCCGCTTTTGGCGTAATTTTTGCAATTTATATTTCACTTTGGGCCGTTTTCGCCGCATTTGTCGGTTGTGCTGTAGGCGGTGTAATATCAGCGGTTATTTTTGCTGTAAACGGCAACACACCAACAGGAATTGCTATGCTCGGTGCCGCTTTAATTTGTGCGGGTCTTGCTATATTTATCTTCTTTGGTTGTAAACTCATAACCAAAGGTATGTTAGTTTTAACCAAAAAAATATTTTTATTAAAAAGGGGGAAGTAAAATGAATAAAAAAACTAAAGTTTGGCTTATTGCCGCCACTTCCCTAATTTTAATTGGCATTATACTTTTTTCAGGAATGATGACCGTGCTTAAATGGGATTTTTTAAAATTATCTACCACAAAATTTGAAACGAACAATTATGAAATTAAAGAAAATTTCAAAAATTTATCTATCAAAAGCAATACCGCTGATATAATCATTTTACCATCCGAAAACGGTGAAACTTTTGTTAGTTGTGAAGAAGAAATAAACCTTAAACATACAGTAACCGTTAATGAAAATACACTTTCAATTAAAATAGACGACACAAGAAAATGGTATCAGCATATTGGTATTTCCTTTTCAAAACAAAGTGTAACCGTTACGCTGCCAAAAGGTGAATATGACACACTTTCTATAAACAACAGTACCGGTGATGTCAAAATATCTAAAGATTTAAGTTTCGAAAGCGTCGATATTTCAGTCTCCACAGGTGATATTATCGCCGAAAACATTTATGCAAACAGCGTTAAACTTGCCAGTTCAACAGGCAAAACAAATTTATCAAATATAAAATGCAAAAACCTTGTTTCATCGGGTAATACAGGCAATATTATGTTGCAAGATGTAATTTGCACTGAAAAAATCTATATTAAAAGAAGCACAGGAAATGTTAATTTTGAACTTTGCGACGCTAATGAACTTTTAATAACAACCGATACGGGCAATGTTAAAGGCAGTTTACTTTCTGATAAAGTGTTTATCACCAAAACCGATACAGGTAAAATTAATGTTCCTAAAACCATAACAGGCGGCAAGTGCGAAATAACTACCGACACAGGCGATATAAAAATTACTATAAAATAAATTAAACGGTATAGCAATTTGCTATACCGTTTTTTATTATTAGATATTTGCTATATGTCTTGCAACATGAACACCACTTGCCGATGCGTGTGATAATGAATGTGTAATACCACTACCGTCACCTATAATATAAAGTCCGTCGTATTTTGACTGAAGGTTTTCATCAACCTCGACTTCCATATTATAAAACTTAACTTCAACACCATATAAAAGTGTATCATCATTAGCGGTGCCTGGGGCAACCTTATCAAGCGCATAAATCATTTCTATAATACCGTCCAAAATGCGCTTTGGAAGTACAAGACTTAAATCACCGGGGGTTGCATTTAATGTTGGAACAAGGAAATTATCGGTCATACGGTGTGGTGTTGAACGTCTGCCGCGAATTAAATCACCAAAACGCTGCACAATAACACCGCCACCAAGCATATTGCTAAGTCGTGCAACAGATTCGCCATATCCGTTAGAATCTTTAAACGGTTCGGAAAAATGCTTTGCAACCAAAAGCGCAAAATTTGTGTTTTCGGTTTGCTTTGCGGGGTCTTCATAACTGTGACCGTTTACAGTAATAATTCCGTTTGTGTTTTCGGTAACAACCGCACCCTTGGGGTTCATACAAAAAGTCCGCACTAAGTCACCATATTTTTCGGTGCGATATAAAATTTTGCTTTCATAAAGTTCGTCAGTTAAATGTGAAAATACATTTGCGGGAAGTTCTACACGAACACCAATATCAACACGGTTAGAATTTGTGGGGATTTCTAAATCCTTACAAACAGTTTCCATCCATTTACTTCCGCTTCTACCAACCGAAACAATACATTTTTCACAAGTATAACTTTCCTTTGCGGTAATAATTTCATACCCACCATCTATAACATTAACCTTGTTAACAGGGGTGTTAAAATAAAAATCAATCTTTTCTTTAAGGAAATTATAAATATTTTCAAGCACAACATAGTTAATGTCAGTACCCAAATGGCGAACCGAAGCATCTAAAAGGTGCAAATTGTTTTGAATACAAAGCTTTTTAAACTTTGTACCGCCGGTCGAATAAAGCTTAGTACCTTCTCCACCATAAGACATATTAATTTCATCAACATACCGCATTAAATCAAGCGCTTCACCACGGCCAATATATTTATATAATGTGCCACCAAAATCATTTGTGATGTTATATTTACCATCAGAAAAAGCACCTGCACCACCAAAACCGCTCATAATTGAACAGCTTTTGCAGTTAATACAACTTTTAATTTTAACACCATCAATGGGGCAATGGCGTTTTGAAAGTTCGTTTCCCGCTTCAAAAACACCTATTTTAAGATTTGGGTTTAACTTATTAAGCTCGTAAGCGGAAAAAATACCACCTGGACCTGCGCCAATAATTAAAACGTCATAATTTTTCATAAATTATCCTCCAAAATGGAATCCATAATTATAATATAACATAATTTTTTGCCCAATTCAACATTTAAGGGCACAAAAAAGCTCGATAGAGAACTACCGAGCTTAATTAACATATTTTGCTCACACCTTGAAAACTGAACAAGTAATGGAAGTGAGGACACGAAAAAATAGGTCAAGCCCTCGGTCTATTAGTACTGCCTAGCACACGTATCGCTACGCTTACACTTGCAGCCTATCAACCCGGTAGTCTTCCGGGGACCTTACTAGCTTATGCTATGGGAAATCTAATCTTGAGGTTGGCTTCACGCTTAGATGCTTTCAGCGTTTATCCAATCCGCACTTAGCTGCCCAGCTATGCCCTTGGCAGAACAACTGGTGCACCAGAGGTGCGTCCATCCCGGTCCTCTCGTACTAGGGACAGC
>JAZKYB010000032.1:0-3635 GCA_045611905.1 Acutalibacteraceae bacterium
CCCCGAACAAAACCACGGCTTTGTTGACCATTTTGTTGAAATTCCTTACGATTTAAGCCGTGCGGTGTTTATTGCTACCGCCAATTCGGCCGATACTATTCCCGCACCGCTCTTAGACCGTATGGAAGTTATTGAAATACCAAGCTATACTCGTGAAGAAAAGCTTCAAATAGCCAAAAAACATTTGGTTATTAAGGAAATTTCACGCCACGGTTTAAATAAGACACAAATTAAATTTACCGATAATGCATTATATTCACTTATTGATTTTTATACTCGTGAAGCGGGTGTTAGAAAGCTTGAAAGAGCTATTGCTTCACTTTGCCGAAAGACCGCAAAGCTTGTGGCTGAAGGTTCAATTTCGAAAATCAATATCAAAGACAGTGATGTTGAAAAATTGCTTGGCAAACGCAAATATAAGCCGGAAGTCATTTTGGAAAATGACGAAATTGGCATTATAAACGGCCTTGCTTGGACTTCTGTCGGCGGTGAAATTATGCAGCTTGAAGTTTCGGCTATGGATGGCACGGGTAAAATTGAACTTACCGGTTCTTTGGGTGATGTTATGAAAGAATCAGCCAAAACTGCTATTAGTTATGTTCGCGCTAATGCCGAAAAATATGGCATCGATGCTGATTTTTATAAAAACAAAGATATTCACATTCACGCTAACGAGGGTGCGGTTCCCAAGGATGGTCCATCCGCAGGTATTACAATGGTAACAGCGCTTATTTCGGCGCTTACAAACCGCAAAATTAAGCGAGATGTTGCAATGACTGGAGAAATTACACTTCGTGGTCGTGTTACCGCAATTGGTGGTCTTCGTGAAAAGGCAATGGCGGCTTACCGTGGCGGTGTTAATACTGTTTATATCCCAAAAGATAATTTACCTGATTTGGATGATGTTGACCCCGTTGTTTTAAACAAGGTTAAATTTGTACCTGTAAGTTATATTTCGCAAGTAGTTGACTGTGTTGTAATTGAAAATTTGGCCGAAAATAAAGAAAATTTATTTTATACTGAAATTAACAAAACCAATGCGGTTAGACAATAACGGAGAAAATTATGAATTATAATAACGCACAATTTGAAAAAGCATTCGGCAAATTTGAACAGTTAGATGAATCAACCTTGCCTGAATTTTGCTTTTGCGGAAGAAGTAATGTTGGTAAATCTTCGCTTATTAATAAGGTTTTAGGTAGAAAATCTATTGCAAGGGTAAGTTCGAAGCCCGGCAAAACCATTACAATAAATTTTTACAAGGTGGATAATATCCGCCTTGTTGACCTTCCGGGTTATGGTTATGCTAAGGTTAATGACGCTGAAAAACAGCGTTGGAGCGAACTTATGGAGGGTTATTTTAAATCCAACCGCAACATAAAAATGGTGTTTTCGCTTATTGATATGCGCCATCCCGCAACTGATTTTGACCTTTGGATGCTTGACTTTCTTGCGCAAATGGAATTGCCATATACTGTAATTTTGACCAAGGCAGATAAGCTTAACAAAACCGAAACACAAAACCGTTTATCACTTATTAAAGAAGAACTTGGTGATTTTGCCGACGATTGCGAAATTATCCCGTTTACTGTTAATAATTTTGAGGGTGCAGAGAAAATCAGGAAAATTATTGAAGGTGTTGACTTTTAATAAAATAATGGTATAATTATTATATATAAAAATGCCTTGATGAAGAAAAGTAACTTTTTTGATTTTTTAAAGAGAGCCGTTGTTGGTGGAAATGCGGTAAATAGAAAAAGTGAAGAACACTTCGGAGCAGCAAACTGAAAAACCTTTGGTTTAGTAGGGGCGCCGTTATTGATGCGTTAAATCAAATTTAAGTGACCTTTTTTAAAAGGTAATTTAGGTGGCACCGCGGATACTGCGTCTATTCGTCCTAATTTTTTAGGATGAATGGGCGCTATTTTTATTTTTGTGGAGTGAATTTAATGAAACACATTGACATTTTTGAAATTTTTGAAAACAAAGAACTTTTAAATACTGAAGTTACTGTTTGCGGTTGGGTTCGCACTTCTCGTGATTCAAAAAATATGGCTTTTATTGAACTTAACGACGGTACAACCTTAAAGCATTTGCAAATCGTTATTGATAAAGCAGTTATGGCTGACATTGCTGATTTTATGCGCCTTGGCACTTCATTAAAGGTTGTGGGCACACTTGTAAAATCGGCTGTTGCGGTTGATTCGGTTGAAATTAATGCAACAAATATTGAAGTTTTGGGTGAATGTCCGCTTGAATATCCTTTACAAAAAAAGCGTCACACACTTGAATATCTTCGCACAATACCACACCTTCGTGTTAGAACAAACACCTTTAATGCTGTTTTGCGTGTTAGAAGTGTTGTGTCAGCTGCTGTGCACGAATTTTTCCAAGCACGTCGCTTTACCTATATTCACACACCTTTAATCACCGCCTCTGACTGTGAGGGCGCAGGTGAAATGTTTAAAGTAACCACTATCGGTTTTTCTAATGATTATAAAACCGAAGAAGAATACAACGCTGATGATTTCTTTGGCAGAAGAGCTGCTTTATCAGTTTCAGGTCAGCTTGAGGGCGAGGTTGCCGCAATGGCACTTGGTAAGATTTACACCTTTGGTCCTTCTTTCCGCGCTGAAAAGAGTAATACACAACGCCATGTTGCTGAATTTTGGCATGTTGAACCCGAAGTTGCGTTTGCCGAACTTCCCGACATTATTGAAATTGCCGAAGAAATGATTAAATACATCATTAAAGCAGTTTTAGAAAAATGCCCTGATGAAATGAAATTCTTTGATGCACACTTTGAAAAGGGCTTAATTGAAAAGCTAAATGGTGTTGTTAATAATGATTTTGCAATTATGACCTATACCGAAGCAATTGAAGTGCTTAAGAATTCGGGCAGGGAATTCCAATATCCTGTTGAATGGGGCTGCGATTTGCAAACCGAACATGAAAGATATATTTCCGAGGAAATTTGCAAACGCCCTGTTTTCCTTACTAACTATCCTAAAGAAATTAAGTCTTTCTATATGAAGCAAAATGATGACGGTAAAACCGTTGCCGCTACCGACCTTTTAGTACCCGGTGTTGGCGAAATTATCGGTTGCAGCGAACGTGAAGCCGATTTAGATAAATTACTCCAGGCAATGCAGGTTCGTGGTATGAGCATTGAAGAATATGAACATTATATTGCTCTTCGCCGTTTTGGTTCCGTACCACACAGCGGTTTCGGTCTTGGTCTTGAAAGAATTATAATGTATGTTACTGGTGTTCAAAACATTCGTGACGTAATTTTATACCCAAGAACTGTTGGAAATATATATTAAAGGTTTTGATTTTTATGACAAAATATGTTTCAAAGCTAAACGAATTTGATACACAAAACGCGATTGCGCTTATCAAAGATACATTTACTCGTGAGCTTTGCAATTCACTTGATTTATCTCGTGTTTCAGCACCGCTTTTTGTTAAGAGAAAGACAGGTATAAATGACGATTTAAATGGTGTCGAAAGACCGGTATCTTTTGATATTCTTGAAACAGGGGAAGAGGTTGAGATAGTTCATAGTTTAGCAAAATGGAAAAGACTTGCATTGCATAAATATAACTTCCCTGTTAATAGGGGTTTATATACAG
>JAZKYB010000033.1:0-1687 GCA_045611905.1 Acutalibacteraceae bacterium
GTGAAGGTATAATGCTTGACGACAAAAAAACCTTGCCCTGCGACTGCTTTGTGGCCGAAAGAAAGCCCGACCGCACCGTGCTTATTTTTATTATAAGCGAAGGCAGAAACCGCCAAATCAGACGCATGTGCGAAGCCGTTAATTTAGAAGTTTTACGCCTTAAACGCACCGAAATTGCGGGTGTTAAGCTTGGTATGTTACCACGTGGCAGTTGGCGTCCGCTTAACGAACGTGAAATGCGCCGACTTACAAGCATTACACAAATGAAGGAAAGCGATTAAATGATAGTTTTAAAACCTACTGACGACCGCAAGGTTATAAAAGAATATTTTCAAAAAGAAAATGTTACTTTTAGCAAAACTTCAAACTTGCTTTTGGCAACTGAAAGGGAAGAAGTGCTTGGTTATTGCCTTTTTGATATTCAAAAGGTTTTAACCGTTCAAAAAATTGAACCATTAAACGATTTGTCTTTGCTTGACGGCATTTTGCGAAGCACACTTCATGTTGGGTGCGAAAGGGGAGTTTTTGACGCATTTTACAGCGCTACTGCCCCAGAAGCCGCTTTTGAAACCTTGAAATTTATAAAAAACAAGGACGAAAAAAGTTTGAATGTTGACAAGCTTTTTAAAAGCTGTTGCAACTGCAAATAATTTGTAAAAAAGCCGTAAAAAACACTTGACAAAATGTCTAAAATATTATATTATTTTAGATATGCCGATGTGGTGGAATAGGCAGACACAAGGGACTTAAAATCCCTCGGTAGCAATATCGTACCGGTTCAAGTCCGGTCATCGGCACCAAAAAACCCGTTCTCAATTGAGAACGGGTTTTGTTTTTAATACTTCCTAATTTCTAAGTTTTTATCGTCTTCGCCTTTTTCAATATTGCGAATAACAATATAATAACCATAGTCGTTATTTACCTTAATATATACACGGTCGCCGATTTTCTTGCCCATAAGTGCTGCACCTAAGGGCGATTCTTTGCTTATAATGCCCGCCATTGAATTTTGGCGAAGTGTGGTTACAATTCGCACCGTTTCAACACAGTCGTCTTCTTCAACATAATAATCAACCGTGTCAAAAAGCCCAACCTCGTCGGCGTTGCTTGTGGCATCAATAACTATGGCGGTTTTAATCATATTTCTTAAATACCTAATTCGGCTTTCGTTTTTGCCGCGTTCACGCTTGGCGGCGTGATATTCAAAATTTTCCGAAAGGTCACCAAAGCTGCGGGTGAATTTAACTTCTTCCAAAATTTTGGGGCGCAAAACTGTAATGCGATATTCAAGTTCGGCCTGCATTTTTTCAATATCAACCTTTGTTACTTCATCAAACATTTTATCACCAATTACATTATATAAATATTTAACCAATTTTTCAAGTTTTAAAAAGCAGTTGCAAAATACCGTATAAATGGTTAAAATAAATGTGAGGTGTTATTTTATGGCATTATATAATTCACTTGCGGGTGTTGTTGGTAATACGCCGCTTTTAAAACTTCAAAATTTTAAAGTTAAATATGGCTTTAATTGTGAAGTTTTTGCTAAATTAGAATTTTTAAACCCTGCAGGCAGCGTTAAGGACAGAGTTGCTTTAAATATGATTGAAACTGCCGAACAAAACGGTGTTCTCGAAAAAGGCGGCACAGTTATTGAAGCCACTTCGGGTAATACAGGCATTGGTCT
>JAZKYB010000034.1:0-3222 GCA_045611905.1 Acutalibacteraceae bacterium
AAGGTCATTTAAATATTTTTCATTACCTAACGGTTTTGACACACCGCCTGTTTCGTGGTCGGATGTTATAATAAGTAACGTGTCGGGGTTTTCTTTCATAAATAAAAGCGCTGCCGCTATTGTGCGGTCAAGGGTTACAACACTTGCGATTTTGCCGTTCATATCTTTGTTATGGCCCGCCTTATCAGTGCCTGCACCCTCAATCATAATTTGTAAAATCACTTATTGTTTTTTCATTTGTCTTAAAAACAACAGCACTGCCGCAGCCAAAATAACCATCGCATAACCAAGCACCCACCAAAAATGTGGCAGCACATCCTTAAAATTACCCGACAACACGGCCCGTTCCATTTCAACTGCGTGGATAAAGGGCAGCATTTCGGCAATTTTTTTGAAAACACCGCCAACAAGGTTAATGTCAAACCACACGCCCGAAAGCCACGCCGAAAGATTTGTTAAAAGCGCGCCACATATTCCGCCAACTTGTTTATCGTTAAGCACACTTCCGCAAAGAAGCCCTAACGCAATATATAAAACTGAAATGGGAACAACAAAAATTATTGCATATAAAATATTTATTGAAAATTTAAGCCCCAAAGCCAATGCCACAACATAGCATATAACGCTTTGTGCCACCGCAATGGGCAAAATCGGCAACATATAACCAAAAATAAAATCGGTTGGAGTAAGTGGCGTTGTGTAAAGCCGTTGCAAAAATGAACTTCCACGGTCTTTTGCAATTAAGGTCGCCGAAAACAAAGTCATAAACGAAAGTCCGAAAACCGTAATTCCGGGGGTTAAGCTTTCAATTTCAAATAAATTAACCGGAATATTTGCCTGTATAACCGTTAAAAGCAAAATTAATACAAGCGGAAAGCCAAGCCCAAAAAACAAATTTATGGGGTCGCGTAAAATTTCTTTTGCATTGCGCTTTGCAAATGTTATCATCTTCATTTTTACGCCCCCTTTATAATTTTAACAAATGCTTGTTCAAAGCTTTCGCAATTTGTTATTTTTTTAATTTCTTGGGCGGTTTCACACACAAGAAGTTTGCCGTTTTTCATAATGCCAATGCGGTCAGAAAGGGCTTCGGCCTCTTCCATATAATGTGTGGTTAAAATAATTGTAACCTTGCCTTTAAGTGATTTTATAATATCCCACAAATCAACCCTTGCAAGCACATCAAGCCCCAATGTTGGTTCGTCAAGAAATAAAATTTGGGGTTCGCTTATAAGTGCCATGGCAATGCTAAGTCTTCTTTGCCACCCGCCCGACAATTTGCCGGCTTTTTTATTCATAATTTCATCCAACCCCAAAAGAGCTGTCAGTTCGCTGATTTTTTGGTTTTGTTTTTCCTTTGTAAAGCCGTGAACACCACATATAAGCTTTAAATTTTCCAAAACCGAAAGCGCCGGTGCCACCGCAGTTTCTTGCGGTGAAACACCGATAATTGATTTTATATATGCCGCATCTTTTAAAATACTTTTTTCATTCAAAAAAGCATCACCATCGGTTGGGGTGGTTAAACTGCAAAGCATTTTAATGGTGGTGGTTTTACCAGCACCGTTTACACCAAGCAGTGAAAATAATTCACCCTTTAAAATTGAAAGGTTAAGGTTATCCACCGCAACAACATCTTTATATTTTTTTGTTAAACTTTCTGTTTTAATGGCATACACAAGCTATTCCCCCATTCCATACTGTTTGCAAAGTCCTTGGTATGCATCGGTAATCATTCGGCTTATAAGTTCCCACTCAAGATTTATATAATCAGTAGCAACCATAACCGCAATGCCGTGAACATACGCCCACATTTCAAGATGAAACAAGCTTGCGGTTTCGCTATCAAGGGCTATGTTTTCTTTTATAATGTCCGTCATCTTATTATCAACTTCACTTGTTGTAGAATTTTTTTCGTTTGAACGGTCACGCATATATAAAAGCTTAAACAGTTCTTTTTCTTCCTTTGCAAAACGGATATATGCCATACCGCTTGCCTTATATATTGGATATTTTTCGCTTTTAATTTCTTGTTCTATATATTTGTTACAAAGCTTATCCGCATTTTCAACAACCGCAAGGCGCAATTCATCCATTGTGGCGAAATTTGAAAAAATTGGTTGGGTTGAACATTCAAGCGCTGCGGCAATTGTCCTGGCGTTTATGGCCTGTGCGCCGTTTTTTCGCACAATTTCAACTGCGGCGTTAATGATTTCTTCCTTTATAACTTTAACCTTTGGTGGCATTTTAATCGCTCCTTTAGTATATCAAGTGTTATATATCACTTGTTATTTTATCATAACACACAATATTTGTCAACCAACTTTGTTGAAACCACCATATTTTGTCCTGTTGACTTGACAATGGTTTTAAAACAAATTATAATTTTATTATCCAATAAATTTAAAGGAGAGAAGAAACATATGAATATTAACACCATGGGATTTGCAACAGTTATTGGTATACTTTCAACCATTGCTGCTACTGTTTTGACCTACATCTTTATTATGCCTAAAAAAAGAGAAGCAAAACTCAGCAACTTGTTCAAATTTATTAAGGACATTTTTGATTTTAAATTCTTAATTATTGAAAAAATCTTACAGTTCTTATACATTTTGTCAACCCTTGCTTGTGTTTGCGTTGGTCTTTGTATGACTATGGGCATTTATGTCTATACTTCTTCATACTACGGCACACACACCGAATGGTATGGTTTTTACGGCATTTTGCTTGCCCTTATCGGACCTATCGCAGTTCGCTTGGTTTTCGAAGGCATGATGCTCTTCTTACTTTTGGTTAAAAATGTTATTCAAATTAACAAAAAGCTTAAGAGCCAAACCGAAGATGACAACGAATATAAAATGCCAAAGTTTAAGGACCTTGTTTCAAAGGAAACTGACGCAGAATAAAAACAACAAAAAAATAAAGCGGAGTGTTTACACTCCGCTTTAATTTTTTGCTATTTAAAACTAATTTCCTTTAATTGCATTTTGCACAAATTTTGCAATGTCGGTATTATCAATGGTTTTACCATTGAAATATTCACTGCCCTTGCCCACTGCAAACACCTTTACCTTGGTTGCGGTGTGACTTGAAGTTGTGAAAAGGTCATTTAAATATTTTTCATTACCTAACGGTTTTGACACACCGCCTGTTTCGTGGTCGGATGTTATAATAAGTAACGTGTCGGGGTTTTCTTTCATAAATAAAAGCGCTGCCGCT
>JAZKYB010000035.1:0-4917 GCA_045611905.1 Acutalibacteraceae bacterium
TTTGCCTGATGTACGCGACGGTTTAAAACCCGTACATAGAAGAATTCTTTACACTATGTACGAAAACGGACTTACCCCTGAAAAAGCATACCGTAAGTGCGCTGACACAGTAGGTACCGTTCTCGGTCGTTACCATCCTCACGGTGACGCCAGCGTTTACGATGCAATGGTTCGTATGGCGCAGGATTTCTCACTTCGTTATCCTTTAATTGACGGACACGGAAACTTCGGTAACATTGACGGCTACCCTGCTGCTGCTTACCGTTATACCGAATCTAAAATGAATCGCCTTTCTTACAGTATGCTTGATGATATTAAAAAAGATACTGTAAATATGCTTCCAAACTATGATGAACGTTTAGAAGAACCCGAAGTTTTACCTGTTCGTTTTCCACAACTTTTGGTTAACGGTTCTTCAGGTATTGCGGTTGGTATGGCAACTGAAATTCCACCCCATAATTTAGGTGAAGTAATTGACGCAATGTGTTGCCTTATTGACAACCCCGATGCCGAACTTGCTGACCTTTGCGAATATATAAAGGGACCTGACTTCCCTACTGGCGGCATTATTATGGGTCGTGCGGGTATTCGCGCTGCTTATGCAACAGGCCGTGGTAAAATTGTTGTTCGCGGTAAAGCCGAAATTGAAGAAACGAAAAATGGTAAATTCCGTATAATTATAACTGAAATTCCGTATAAAGTGCGCAAGCAAGATTTAGTTAAGCATATTTATGACCTTGCGGCCGAAAAGAAAATTGAAGGCATTGATGATGTTGTTGACTATTCATCAAGCCGTGACGGTGGTATTCGCATTGTTATTGACATTAAAAAGGATGCTAACCCACAAGTTGTGCTTAACAAAATTTATAAGAACACTGCTTTGCAAACCACTTTTGGGGCAATTTTGCTTGCTATTGTTAACGGCAAGCCACAAATTTTAACCTTAAAAGAAATGCTTCAAAACAGCATTGACTTCCAATATGATATTATTCGTCGCAGAACCGAATTTGACCGCAAAAAAGCGGCTGAACGTGCCCATATTTTAGAGGGCTTAAAGGTTGCGCTTGATTTTATTGATGAAGTTATTGCAATTATCAGAAGCAGCAAAACAATTGCCGAAAGTAAGGAAGCCCTTACCGAACGCTTTGGTCTTGATGATATTCAAACCACCGCTATCGTTCAAATGCAACTTGGTAAGCTTGCAGGTCTTGAAAAGCAAAAAATTCTTGACGAATTGCAAGAAAAGCTTGACTTTATTAAGGAATGTGACGCTATTTTAGCATCAAGGGACAGAATTTTGGATATTGTTAAAACCGAAACTTTAAATCTTAGAGATAAGTTTTCTGATGACCGCCGCACCGAAATTTCAGATGTGTTGGGCGAAGTTGACATTGAAGACCTTATTCCTAAAGAAGAATGTGTTTTAACAAAAACAGTTAATGGTTATATTAAACGTTTACCTGTTGACACATATAATGTTCAAAATCGTGGTGGTCGTGGTATTACCGGTATGACCACACGCGAAGATGATATTGTTGAAAATATGTTTGTATGTTCTTCACACGATTATGTAATGCTTTTCTCAAATTTTGGCAGAATGTATCGCATTAAGGCATACGAAATACCTGAAGGCAGTCGTACTTCAAAGGGTATGAATATGGTAAATATTGTGCCACTTATGCCGGGTGAAAAAATTACCGTTATTTTACCTGCAAGTGAGTTGGATGAAGAAAAATATATTGCAATGGTTACCAAAAAAGGTACTATTAAGCGTACTAAGGTTTCAGAATTTAGAAACACCCGTAAGAGCGGTATTATTGCAATTTCTATTGATGAAGACGACGAACTTGCATTTGTAAGAATGACCGACGGTAACCAAAACTTGTTTGTTGCAACCAAAAACGGTTTGGCAATTCAGTTTAAGGAAACTGATGTGCGTGCAATGGGTCGTAATGCCCGTGGTGTTCGTGCAATTAGCATGCGTGCAGGTGATGAAGTTGTTGATATGGCAGTAACAATGCCTGATACAAAGATTTTAACCATTACCGAAACAGGTTATGGTCGAATTAGTAATATCAGCGATTATCGTATTCAAACCCGTGGCGGTAAGGGTCTTACCAACTATCGCACCGAAAAATATGGTGCTGTTGCGGCAACAATTATTGTTACAGGCGAAGAAGATATTATTATGATTGCTTCAAACGGCATTATTATCCGTATTTTTGCGGGCGACATTTCAACATTCAGCCGTCCTGCCAAGGGTGTGCGTGTAATGCGTGTTGCAGAAGGCGAAAAGATTTTATCGGTTGGCGTTGCTGAACATAACGAAGATGAAGTTAATGACAAGCCCGAAGAAGCCGATGCAGATGCAGGCACAGTTGATGCCGCAGCATTAGAAGCTGAAAACAATCAAGTTGATGAAATTATTGAGGATGAGGAAAATTAAAAGCGGTAATAACTTTTTAAAATGGTGATTTTTCCTTATGAATGAAAATTTTGATTTAAATAATGAAACTTTTAATGAAGAAAGAATAAATCAATTTATTCCTAAAGTGCCTTATGGTTTAAATGAAAAATTGTATAACGAACGCCGTGAAATTAAAAAGATTTCACGGCTTTCGGGTGTTTCATTTATATTTTTGTTGCTTTTTACCTCTTTTGTAGGTAATTTTTTGCCAATTATATTTGTAATATGCGGTTTTTCTCTTGAAAAAACAAACGAAATATTAAGTAATCCCTATGTGTTACAGTTATTACAAATAGTTGTTTCGGTTATTGTGTTTGTTTTTCCGTTTACGCTGTTTTTTAAATTTGGGCGTTATAAAATCAGCAAAATTATAAATTTTGATATGCCAAAGGGTAAAAATTGGTTTGCTTTTATTTTAATTGGTATTGGTTTTTGTGCTTTTGCAAATATTGCCGTTTCAATTGGCAGCTTTATTTTTGAAAGTTTTGGCATAAATTATGATGTTGATTTTGGTGAAAACCCAACAGGTGTTTTTGGTGTAATTTTAACTGTTATTTCAACGGCGGTTATTCCCCCACTTGTTGAAGAATTTGCTTGCCGCGGCGTGTTGCTTGGTGCTTTAAGAAAATTCGGTGACGGTTTTGCAATTTTGGTGTCGGCAATAATGTTTGGCATTATGCACGGCAACTTTCAACAAATGCCGTTTACTTTTTTGATTGGCGTTTTTTTGGGCTTTGTAACCGTTAAGTGTAATTCAATTTGGCCCGCAATTTTAATTCACGCTTATAATAATTTATCAGCAGTTGTTTTTGATTATGCCTTTGCGGATGTGTCAATATATTTACAAAATATTATTTACACTTTTTATTTAACCGTTTGTCTTTTGCTCGGTGTGGTTGGTCTTATTTTATTAAGAAAAGAAAAAGATATTTTTAAAATTAATCCTGCAAACACACAAGCCGGTGAAATTCAAAAATATAAATGGTTTTTTATAACCGAAATGCCAATTATTTTTGTTTGCTCTTGCATTTTAGATTCGTTACAATATTTTAAATTTTAAAAAAGGGGGACGCTAACTTTTAAATGTTAGTGCCCCTTTGTTTTTTGGTGAATTTATGAATAAAGAATTTATGAAGTTAGCAATTTCAGAAGCAAAAAAAGCATTTAACGAAGGCGAAGTGCCGGTCGGCGCAGTTATTGTAAAAAATGGTGAAGTGGTTGCTACTGCACATAACAGGCGGGAACAACTTCAAAATGCACTTTCTCATGCTGAAATTGAAGTAATAAACCTTGCTTGCAAAAAGCTTGAAAGTTGGCGCCTTGATGACTGCGAATTATATGTTACGCTTGAACCATGCCCAATGTGTACCGGGGCAATTATAAACGCAAGAATTAAAACAGTAATTTTTGGCGCTTATGACAGCAAGATGGGTTGTATGGATAGTGTTATAAATTTATGTGATTATCCGTTTAATCACAAGGTAGAAATTTATGGTGGCATTATGGAAGATGAATGCCTTAATGTTTTACAAGATTTTTTTAAAAAATTGCGCTAAAAAACGCTGTTTTTAAGCCGATGGAAAATATGCAAACGACATATTACCTGTTTTTAAAAAACTGAAGGGCTGAAAAAGGGCTGTTTTATAAGCTTTTTAATGGCTTTTTGGGGATTATTTCAAGATAAAAAAGCAACCCTGTATAAATGATACAAGAAATCCCTGTTAAAAACATTATGTAAACCAAATTATTTTGAATATTTATAAGTTTTAATAGTGTGTTTAAAATGGTTGAAATTGTAATTGCTGATAAAAGCGGTAATATAAAATCAATAAAAATTTTAACTTTTGCCCCGCTTATTTTTATAAGCCGACCAACATTTAAAAGGCAGGTTAAAAGGTTTGAAAAATACATAATTAAAATGAAACCTTTTATCCCCATTTTTGGTAAAAGCAATAATACTAAAATTATGCGTGTGGTTGAATCGGTTATAGCAGTTTTAAAGGTAAAACTTTGTTGGTCAAGTCCTTTTAAAATCCCATCGCAAATACTGTCAAGGTACATTAGCGGAACAATGGGGGAAAGTGCTTTAAGCAAAAAACCGACATTTTGGTCGTGATATATCAAAACGCCTATTTTTTCACCGCCAAAGAAGAACAAAACGCCACACATAATACCGCAAAGCAATGTTAATTTTATGATTTTTTCGCTTGCGCTTTTAATTGCATAGCGGTTTTTGTTGGTAACTGCTTCTGATATTTCGGGAATTAGTAATGTTGATACTGAATTTAGTATAGCCGAAGGAAAGAAAAGCAACGGCAAGGCCATACCTTTTATCATACCAAATTGAGAAAGTGCATTTGTGCCTGATAAATGGTATTTTGCTAAATTTTTTGGCACTAAAACATTTTCACCTGTCCTTAATAGTGAATTTAAATATCTACCACTTGTAA
>JAZKYB010000036.1:0-6091 GCA_045611905.1 Acutalibacteraceae bacterium
CTGCTGATAGCTTCGCGGGCGATGGTGACGGTTCTAAGGAAAAACCATTTTTAATTGAAAATGCTGCTCAGCTATATAAAATGGTTACCGAAAATGTGAATGCGGCCGCTGTTGCAGAAAGTGAATATAAGTATTATAAAATTACTAAAGATATTTATATTAACAATATTACAGAAGCTGATTTAGAAAATCCATCAGAAGCTGACTTTGATGCAAAAGGATTTAAGGCATGGTTTGTTGGTGCTAACAACCAGGGCTTCTATGGTGAATTAGATGGTGGCGGACATACCATTTATGGTCTTTACTGTAAGAAGGGCGCTAATAATACAACCGCCGGTCTTATTCCAACAGTTATTGGCGGTAAGGTAACTAACCTTAAACTTGAAAATGCTTATGTACGTGCAACATATGCCGCAGGTGGTATTGTTGGTCTTAAATATGGCAGTCTTTATCCTATTGAAGTTAATTATTGCTCACTTAAAAATGCTGTTGTAAATTGCACAGGCAGCGTTCGCGCAGGTGGTATTGTTGGTGGCGGTCATAACCAATATGTTGGCACAATCACCATTTCTAACTGTGCTGTTACTAGGTCTGAATTCACAACTGGCAGCAGTGGTTACCCACGTGTTGAATCAGGTATTTTAGGATATATCGGTTTAGCGGGAAATCACACTGTTAGCAATTGCTTTATTGATGATTCTGCTCACCCACTTTCCAACTCAACAGTAGAAAGTCATTTTAACACCAATATGGGTAGTTATGTTACCTTTACAAATGTGTATTATATCAGAAGAACTGAAGATGCTGACAGAACATTCCTTGCAACAAGTAATGTTGAAAAGCAATTTACAGTTTTAACTGCTGACCAAATGAAGGGCGAAGCAGCAAAAACAAATATGCCAGCTCTTGATTTCGACAATATTTGGGAAACAGTTGCAAATGATTATCCTGTTATTAATGTAAGAGGAACATCTGTTACACCACCCCCGGCTGAAGAAGATGACGGTTTCTGGGATGGTAAAGCAGCTGAAAGCTTTGCAGGTGGTCATGGTACTGCTGAAAGTCCTTTCATAATTGAAAATGCTTCACAGTTGTTTAAGATGGTTAAGGAATATACCACATCATCAAGCGACTCTGCATATGCAACTCCTACCTATTTTAAATTAAACAACGATATTTATATCAACGATGTTAAAGACGAAGATATGGTAGCACCTTCGGTTGATTCTTGGAACGCTAAGGGCTTCAAAGCTTGGGATCCCGGTTATCTTTATAAACAATCTACAGGTTTCTGTGGTGTAATTGATGGTGCCGGATATACAGTTTATGGTCTTTATTGTAAAGAAGGTACATACGGCGGCTTGCTTCCTAATGTTGCTGACAGCGTTGTTGTTACAAACTTAAATGTTAAGAATTCTTATGTAAGAATAGGCGGTAATGGTGGCCCCGGTGTTATTATTGGTGTTGTAAACGGCAGTGCAAACAACCGCACAACTGCTACAGTTTCATATTGTACAGTTGACAACTGCTATGTTGCTTCTGAAGGCACAGGTTCTTGGCGTTGTGGCGCAATCGTTGGTGGTGGTAACGGTGAAGGTAAAATTACCGTTAGCAACTGTGCTGTAACACGCGTTACAATGACAGTTGCCAACACACAAACACCCGGCAGATCTTGTGCATTTATTGGTAACACAAATACATATTCCGGTCATGAAATTATCAGTTGTTATACCGATGCTTCAACACATCCTGTAACAAATTCGACCACTAAAGATATGTATGATGTTATTCACGGTAATAAGGTATATACCAATATATATACTTCAGCCGCAAAACCCGACTGTGACACCTATGGTGACATTACTTACCTTAGTGATGCTCAAATGAAGGGCGAAGCAGCAAAAACTAATATGTCAGGTCTTGATTTCAACTATGTTTGGAAGACCGTTGACGGTGCATATCCTTCTATTTATCTTAGAGAAAAACCCGCAAAACCACCAAGACCCGACTATGTTTGGGATGGCACAAAGGCCACAGAATTTGCAGGTGGTAAGGGTACTGCTGCTGAACCATATTTAGTTTCAAATGGTGCGCAGCTTTATAAGATGGTTATGGAATTCACCGCTTCATATAATGATGGCGTAATCGAAGCTCCTACATATTTTAAAATTACTAATGATATTTATTTGAATGATGTTAAAGAAGCTGATTTGGTTAACCCAACAACATTGGCGTGGGATGAAGCCGGCCATATTTCGTGGCATTCAGAACTTTACAGTTCAAGAGCTGCAGGTTTCTGCGGTGATGTTGATGGTGGCGGCCATACAATTTATGGTCTTTATTACAGAGAAGGCAACTATGCCGGTCTTATTCCTGTTGCTGCTGACACAACAAACGTTTATAACTTAAATATCAAAAATTCATTTATCAGAGCAAACGGTAACCCAACAGGTGCTGCTGCCGGTGGTATTATCGGTCTTGTAAGCGGTGCCGAAAATAACAGGTCTACTGCTAATGTTTCATACTGCAAGGTTGATAACACTGCTATCTTTGCTGACCATAGCCAGATTTGGCGTATAAGCGCAGTTATTGGTGGTGGTTATAACGAAGGTAAAATGGTTGTTTCTAACTGTGGTGTAACAAACATGCAAATGACCACAATCAACCCTGATACTGTAAACAGAACAGGCGCATTCATTGGTAGCACAACATATAAAAACCATGAAGTTACCAATTGCTATTCTGACAGTTCTGTTCATCCTATATCAGATACTACCGATAAAACACAGTACGACACAATACATGAACGTCATACATATACAAATGTATATACATCAGCTGCAAAACCCGCTTGTGATACTTATGGTGATATTACTTACCTTACTGAAGCACAAATGAAGGGTGACAATGCAAAGAAGAACTTTGCAGGTTTTGACTTTGAAAATGACTGGGCAGTTGTTGCAAACGATTATCCTGCAATTAAAGAAAATGCAGGTCTTTGGATGTATGACAACAAGCTTCCCGGTGAAGCTTGGTCTGGTAAACTTGCACGTAACTATGCAAGTGGTGATGGTAGCAAGAACGCTCCTTACGAAATTAAAACAGCAGGTCAATTGGCATTACTTGCACAAGATGCTTTAAACGGCAAAACTGCAGGTAAATATTATGTAATTACTGCTGATATTATTGTTAACGATACAACAAAAGCTAACTGGAAAGACACAGCGTTTGAATGGTTTACAGGTTATTGGGACCAAGCATTTTACGGTAAGCTTGACGGTGGTTATCACACCATTTCAGGTCTTTACTTAAATAAAACCAGGGCTAATTACACCGGTACACATTATTATTCAGGTTTGTTTGCAGCTATTGGTGAAGGCGCTGTAATTGAAAAGTTGGGTATTGTTAATTCAAGTATGACATTTACAACAAGCGACGCTAAGATAGGTGCTTTTGCCGGCTTTGTAAGACAATATAAAACTGCAAATGTAGCCCCTGAAAACTATCCTGTTATTCGTGAATGTTTTGCTGACACTTCAGTTTACCTTGAAGGTTCATCTGCCGGTGGTTTCATTGGCTGTGCTACAAGACCTATCTATATTGAAGATTCGTTCTTCACAGGTAAGGTTGCAGGCACTTCTTATGGCATTTTTGGTTATTCAAAAATGGACAAAAATTATGATGAAATCTTTGTTAAGAATTGCTATGTAGCTGATGCTAAATTTGCTATTGTTTCTAATGTTTCATACGAAAACTTCAAGTATGAAAATGTTTATTCTTCATCTGCACAAGATACAACAGGCGTTATTCGTTTGTTTATTGACAAAATGACAGGCGCAGCCGCAAAAGAAAATATGACAGCGCTTGACTTTGAAAACACTTGGGTTGTAGGCGAAGATTTAAATACTCCCGGTCTTAAGGGCTTTGCAAAAGAAGCTTATAACAACTATATGCAACCATTTGATATTGTTGTTAACTTTGAAACCAATTGCGATTTAATTGTTGAACCTATGGTTGGTAAGGCATATTCAAAACTTCAATTACCTGTATTACAACGCGAAGGTTATGTATTTGCAGGTTGGTATGCATATCCCGAATTAGACGTACCATATTCATATGATTATTACCCAACATTTGATACAATTTTGTATGCAAAATGGGTACTTAGCGGCTTCTCACAAGACTTTGAAAACTATGAAGATTCGATTTATGATTACCACGACGATTATGAATATTATCGTCCGACATCGTCGAATTACACCGCTAAATATGTTCATGGTGGTGCTAAGTCAATGCACAGACTTGGCAATTCAAACGAAGACCTCGACTTCTTACTTATGTATTCAGACGAGCTTGTTGTAGGCAGAAAGTATACAATCACTTTCTATACAACAACCGATAAGGCAAATGCAAAAGTTGATGTTTCGTTAGTTCACCTTGATTGGCCTGATGTATATTCGGCTGACAATGGTGTTGAAAAAGTGGCAAGCATTAACAACTTAACTGACGGCGAATGGGTTGAAACAACATATACATTCGTTGCAAGATCTAAGTGGATTGCCATTAGAACAAGTGGTAACAACAGCGTTTACTTTGATGATTTCTTGTTATATGACGTTGGTCAAGGCACAATAGTTGATATTAGCAAGCCCGACAACAACACCAATAACAACGAAAACATTGAAGTTGAACCTGACGATAATGAAAATGATAAGCCGGTTGAAGAAAAACCTGACAATAAGGTTGACACCAACGATACAGCTGAAGATTCAATCAATGTTGTTCTTATAGTTGTTATTGCTGCAGGTTCATTATTAGCACTTGGCGTAATAGCATTTGTAATAATTTTAATTGTTAAAAACAAGAAGAAATAAAGCATAGCTATTGGTTAATTCCCTCTGCTCTGCAAAGGGCAGAGGGTGTTGACCTAATAATAAAATAACCCTTTATTATTAGGTGAGCATATAACGAAAAAAAATTTAAGGAGACAAGAAAATGAAAAGCAAAAAGTTATTAAATTGCATAGTTGCAGTTGTATTAATTTTTTCGGTTCTATTTTCTCAATTTGTTTTTAGCCCGTTAACATTAAAGGTTTCAGCTGATGAAATCGTTCCATGGAGCGGTAAAGCTGCTGAATTTGCAGGCGGTAATGGATCGGCGGCCACACCGTACCTTATCGAAAATGCTGACCAGCTGTATAAAATGGTTGTCGAGTATCACACTTATACAGCATCAAAGGGTAAGTTCTTTAAAATCACCAAAGATATTTACATTAATGATGTAAGTGATGGAACACATGTTAAAGAACTTAAGAACAAGTTAAATTGGCTTTTGTCTTATGGTGATATTATTGCCACTGCAAGTAAAGCAAATGCTTTTGCCGGTTCGCTTAATGGTGACGGCCATACAATTTATGGTTTATATTGTGCAAGTACTGATCAAAGCTCGATGGGACTTTTCCCCGCAATTGCCACAACCGCAGTTATTAAAAACCTTTCTTTTGATAATTTATATATCACCAGCAAAGGTTATGGTGGTGCAATTGCAGGTAGCGCTTTTTGGAACACAACAGCATCACCCGCAAAAATCACTAATTGTTCGGTAACAAATGCCATTGTTGGTAATGATAAAAATTTGCAGTTTGCAGCGGGCTTTATTGGTCATACATTAGACTGTACAATTACTTTTTCAAACTGTTATTCTTCAAATTTAACTCTTAGTGACTATAGTGCCGTCACCTCGGGTGCATTTACAGGCGGATCATATGATTCCGGTACTATTAAATTTAATAGCTGCTATTCTGTTGGTTATTTCCCCACAAGTTCAGGCGTATCAAAAGCTATATGCACAAATGTTTATACAAATGTTCCGTTACCTGAAGGTAACGAAACACAAGGTGTTGCTGTGCTTGAATCTGCGCAAATGCAGGGTGAGGCCGCAAAGGAAAATCTTAAAGGATTTAACTTTGTTTGGGTTTGGAAAACCGTTAAAAATGATTATCCCGTTTTCCTTGATGAAGTAACTGAAGTTTGGGAAAAAAATGAAAATGAAGAGGTTAAAAACTTTGATTCATTCAAGGGCAGCGGCACAC
>JAZKYB010000037.1:0-10217 GCA_045611905.1 Acutalibacteraceae bacterium
CTTTCTCACCCCGAAATTTCCTTTAAATTTATTCGCGACGGAAAGCAAACCCTTAACACCTCGGGCGACGGCAAGACAAAATCCGCCGTTTACAGCGTTTTAGGGCGTGAATTTTCAAATTCACTTATTGATGTTTTCGGCGAACAAAACGGCATTACTATTTCGGGTCTTACCTGTAAGCCCGTTTTGTGTAGACCTACAAGAAATAATCAGTTTACATTTTTAAACGGCCGTTTGGTGCGTTCGGGCACAATTATTGCGGCGGTTGAGCAGGCATATAAAAACAGCGCAATGATTGGTAAATTCCCGTCCTTTGTGCTTTATGTAAATGTTCCGTTTGACACGGTGGATGTCAATGTGCACCCCGCTAAAACTGAGGTTAGATTTTCTGATGAAAAACGCATTTTTGAAGCGGTTTATCAGGCGGTTAAAAGTGCACTTTCAAGCGGTGATACCCGCCCTGAAATTAAACTTTCAGCCCCAACGCCTGCCTTTAATCCCTTTGAAAGAATGACAACCGAACAGTTTAGGCAAACGGTTATCAAAACCGAAGAACCCAAAACCGCACCCAACCCACCCGTTTATGAGCATAAGCAACCCACACCGCAAAGATTAAGTTTTGAAGCTTCACAAAAGCCAACCTTTGCTGACACATATTCCTTTGTGGGTGAAAACGGGCAAAAGACTGAACCTGTGTATGCCCCAAAACCACAGGTTGAAAAAATTGTTGAAATAGAAAAAGAAATTAACGAAATAATCGATGAAAAGCCGGTTATAAAGGTTATCGGACAAGCATTTAATACCTACATCATTGCCCAAATGGGTGACAGTATTTTTATGATAGACAAGCACGCCGCACACGAGCGTATTTTGTATAACAAATTAAAGAGTGAACACAAAATTGAAGTTCAGGCACTTTTAACCCCAATAACTGCTAATCTTCAAAAGGATGAATATAACGCTATTATCGACAATTTAGACCTGCTTTTAAAGGCGGGCTTTGAAATTGACGATTTCGGCACCTCAACTGTTGCGGTGCGTGCTGTGCCCACAACCCTTATTGGTGAGAATATACAGTCACTACTTTCCGAAATGGCGGAAAGCTTAATAAAAACAAAGTCTGTACAGGTTGAAAGGGAGGAAAACCTTTTCCACACGGTTGCCTGCAAGGCGGCAATCAAAGCGGGAAGTGTTACCACTACCCTTGAAATGCAGTCACTTGCCGAAAAGGTGCTGCTGACAAAAGAAATTTTATATTGTCCGCACGGCAGACCTGTGGCTTATGAAATAAAGAAAAGAGAGCTTGAAAAACAGTTCGGGCGGATACAATGATAAAGGTTTTATTTGTTGTAGGCCCCACCGCTTCGGGCAAGACTGATTTAAGCATACGCCTTGCTAAAAATTTAAATGGTGAAATAATTTCGGCCGATTCAATGCAAATTTATAAGGGCATAGACATTGCATCGGCAGCCCCCGATGAGAGTGAAAAATGCGGCATACCGCACCATTTGTTTGAATTTTTGGATTTATCACAGGAATATTCGGTGGCAGAATATGTAAAGGCCGCAAGGGAAAAAATTAAAGAAGTGGCAAAACGGGGCAAAACCCCCATAATTGTTGGCGGTACGGGGCTTTATGTTTCATCACTTTTGGATAATATCGAATTTTTAGATGAAGAAACCGATTATGAATTGCGAAATTCTTTAGAAGAAAAGTTTGATAAAATCGGTGCTGAACAAATGCTTAAAGAATTGGCCGAATTCGACATTGACACGGCCAACCGACTTCACCCAAATAACCGCCGAAGAATTATCAGAGCTTTTGAAGTGTATATAAAAACAGGCAAAACCTTTACCGAACAAAACGCCCTTTCTAAAAACGGCGAAACGGAAATCGAACCGTTGGTTATTGGTATTACTTTTAAAGACCGCGAAAAGCTTTATGAAAGAATTAACCGCCGTGTTGATTTAATGCTTGAAAACGGGCTTTTGGATGAAGCAAAAACCACATTTGGCAATAATAAAAAGGGTGGTTTTCAGGCGATAGGGCATAAAGAACTTTACCCAATTTTTACGGGAGAGAGCACAGCGGAAGACTGCACTGAAAAATTAAAACAACAAACCCGCCGCTATGCAAAACGCCAACTTACGTGGTTTAGGCGTGACAGTCGTATAAATTGGTTTTATCCCGATGGGGAAGAAAAGTATTTTGAAAATGCATTAAAATTAGCGCAAGATTTTTTAAAGGAGGAATAGCTTTATGAAAAAGAATACACTGGCAAAAGCGGCAATTATAACGGTTGCCTTGTCTTTTCTTGTAAACCAGTTGTTTTCTGCTTTTTATAAACCTGTTACCACCGACAGCGCAGTTTTTTACACCGCTAATAATGGCTTTAAAATTACGGGTGTGATTATTCGTAACGAAATTTTGGTTGAAAATAATAACAGCGGTGTTTTGCATTTTATGATTGATGATGGCGAACGCGTTGCGAAAAACGGTGTGGTCGCCAATATTTACGGTAACGAGTCGGCATCAATTACATTAAGCCAAATCGAGTCGGTACAAAAGAAAATTGATGATATTAACGACATTTTGTCATATAACGATTTGGATGCCGCTAATTTAGACCTTATAAACAAAAGAATAAGCGATAACCTTAACAGCTTTGTTTTGGCGACCGCTAACGGCACTTTTTCCGATGCACAGAAAAACAGCGACCAGCTTTTGTTTTCAATAAATCGCAGGCAAGCAGCCATGGGTGAAACCGCTTCATTTTCCGCACAGCTTGAAGCGTTGAATTCCCAGCTCGCAAAGTTAAATTCAAATCTTACGGGTGTTAAGGGGCAAATAAATGCTTCGCAGTCGGGTTATTTTCTTTCTAAAACCGACGGTTATGAAACGGTTTTAAAATCGGATAATCTAATCCGTTATACACCTGAATATTTAGATAAAATTTCGGCCGAAAAGCAAAACGGCAATGTTATTGGCAAAATTGTTTCAGACTATGAATGGTATATCGCCGCAAAGGTTTCAATAAATGAATCGCATAACTTTAAAGTGGGTGATACGCTTAAAATTTACACCTCGGTAAAATCTTCACCTGTTTTACCCGTTACGGTTAAGCAAATCAACACCTCAAACGATTCGCTTGATGCGGTAATTATTTTTTCTTGCAGTGAAATGAATTCCGAGCTTGCTGCAATGCGAAGCGGTCCTATGACGGTGGTTAGCCGTGAATACAGCGGGCTTAAAGTTCCTAAAAAGGCACTTCGCATAGTTGACGGCAAAAAGGGTGTTTACATTTTAAAGGGTATGCAGGCCAAATTTGTGCCGGTTAATATACTTTATTCTACCGACAGTATGATGGTTTGCGAAAAGGCCGATGCCGACGGCTCACTTCGGCTTTACGACCAGGTTATTGTGAAAGGAAGAAACCTTTATGATGGAAAAATTATCGGCTAAAGAATTTGACTTAAATTATGAAGCTGTAACCCAAAAGCTTGATAATGCACTTTTAAAGGTGGGAAAAACCCGACAGGATGTAATTTTACTTGCCGCCACAAAAACTGTGGATGTTGACACTATTAACTATGCCATAAATAAGGGTATAGCTTATATCGGCGAAAACAAGGTGCAGGAATTACTTTCAAAGTATGATAGCGTTATTGATGTTCACCACCACTTTATCGGCCATTTGCAAACAAACAAGGTAAAAGATGTTGTAGGTAAGGTTGAGCTTATTCATTCGGTCGATTCTTTAAAACTTGCGAAAGAAATTTCAAAACAGTCGCAAAAAATAGGCAAAACGATGGATATTTTGCTTGAAATAAACATTGGTGATGAGGATTCTAAATGGGGCTTTACACCCGATAATTTAGAAAACAGCATAAAAGAAATTGCGGCATTAACAAATATTAGAATTTGCGGTCTTATGGCAATACCGCCGATTTGCGAAAATGCCGAAGATAATCGCAAATATTTTAAAAAAATGTATCAACTGTTTGTTGACATAAGAGATAAAAACATAGATAATAGTTATATGGACATTTTGTCAATGGGTATGTCGGATGATTTTGACATTGCCGTTGAAGAGGGTGCAAATCTTGTAAGGGTTGGCACCGCATTGTTCGGTAAACGATATTAATAAATTCAATTTAAATAAAGTGAGGACTAAAAAATGGGTATTTTCGACAGCATTAAAAACATTATGACAATTCCTGAAGATGATGGTTTTGAAGAAGAAATGGAAGTAGCTGAGGAAGCTATGCCTAAAAAGAAGGCACAGCCCGAAGTGAGAAGAGACACCACACCCCGTGTGCTTGGCGGCGGTAAAGCTAAAAATGTACAGGGCGGCATGCAGGTTGTTTTGGTTAAGCCCGAACGCTTTGAGGATGTTACCTCTATCGCTGACCACCTTAACGCCAAAAAGACCGTTGTTTTAAATTTAGAGGTTTGCGACCGCGATGTTTCAAGAAGAATTATCGACTTTTTAAGCGGTGCAGCTTATGCAAATCACGGTAATATCCGCAAGGTTGCAGTTTCAACCTTTATGATTGTGCCCGCCGATGTTGATGTTATGGGCGAGGTTATGCTTGAAGACTTTGATGAAAATCGTATGTACTTTTAATGAAAAGTGATATACTGATTGCCCGCATAAACGATACATTTGACATTGCACAAAAAACAAATAAACCCAAATTTCTTGGGTTTTTAAGCCGTGAAGAAATTGCCTTGGCGCAAAGGGTGCTTCAAAATCGCAATGCTGATTTCACCTTGTTTGGCGGTTTTGACGGTGCGGAGCGACAAATGCTTTTATGTAAGCCCGACTGGTGCGAGGAAGCTGACTTTCCAATTACGGCGGTCACCTTTAGTTACAGGGCGGTTGACACATTAAAGCACCGCGATTTTTTAGGCGCTTTAATGGCGCTTGGCATCACCCGTGAAAGCATTGGTGACATTTTGGTGGAAAACGGCAGGGCAGTTGCCTTTTTTAAGGACGAGGTTTTAGATTTTGTAAAATCAAATGTCAGTAAAATTGGCAGGGTAGGGGTTGAACTTTCCATCGGTTTTAAAGAGCCGTTACCCCAAAGCAGCAAGCTTGTTTTGGCATCCTCTACTGTGTCATCCCTGCGGCTTGACTGTGTTGTGTCAGCAGTTGCCGATATTTCACGAAACAAGGCGGAGGAATTTATAAACCTTGGGTATGTTTCGGTTAATTCGGTGGTGTGTGAAAAGACCACCAAGCAAATAGCCGACGGTGATGTTATTTCAATTCGTTCAAAGGGTAAATTCATTATCGATAGCACAAGCAAAAAGTCTAAAAAAGACAGAATTATTTTGGAATTTAAAAAATATTTTTAGGAGTGTTAAAATTATGTTCACAGCCGAAGAAATTAAAAAAGTTGGTTTTTCAAAATCTATGAGTGGTTATAAGCCCGAAGAAGTTGAAATTTTTCTTGACAAGGTTGCGGCAGATTATTTAAGCTTTGAAAAAATTATCAACGAATATAAAGCAGAAGCTGAGCGCCTTCAAGGCGAAATTGATTCGGCCGAGCATTCAAAAAGCAGTATTCAAAGTGTGCTTTTAAGTGCACAAAAACTTGCCGAACAAATTGTTTCTGAAGCAAACGCTAAAAGCGATGAAATGATTAAAGAGGCCGAAAGCAAGGTTGCGCTTATAACCGCACTTGAAAAAGAAACTGTAAGCCGTTTTGAACTTGAAGCGGCTGAAAGAAAATCTAATTTAGAGGCCGAACTTGAAGCAATGATTAACAAAGCGAAATTAAGAGCTGATAGCATTACCGCTGCTGCTGATGACAGTGTTAAGCGTCAACAGGTATTGTTTGACAAATTAAAACTTGAAATTGCAGCATTTAAGTCGGCTGTTACTTCTAAATATAAGGAGCATTTAAGCGTTTTACAGGAAATTCCCGATGCTGTTCAAATGGACCCTGAAAGAATGGCTCAGGTTATTACTGCTAAAATTGATGCTATTCCCAATGCGGATGCTTTTATTGTTAAAAATGTTGAAACAGAAGCTCAGGACAGTGGCTTTGCCGTGGTTACAGATACTGTAGAAGACGAATAATCTTAGGGGGATTTATTCTTGATTTCCTATATTTTGGCACTTGTTATCGGTGTTTTTTCCCTTGTTTTAGACCAATGGTCTAAATATTTTATAATGTCAAATTACGAATTGTACGAAGGTTCGGGCTTTATTAAGGGAATAATCGATATTGTTTATATTCATAACCGTGGTGGTGCATGGGGCATTTTTCAGGGCAAAACATGGGTGCTTTTGGCAATAACCGTACCGATAATGGTTGTTTGCGGATATTTGCTTTTTAAATGTGCCAAAAAAAGCAAGCTTTGCTTTTGGGCATTATCGCTTATAATTTTTGGCGGTATGGGCAATATGATTGACCGCATTTTCAGGGACGGCAATGTAATTGACTTTTTGCAATTTGCTTTTTGGAAAGATTTTCCTGTTTTCAATGTTGCTGACTGTGCAGTTGTTATTGGGGCAGGGCTTTTAATGCTTTATTTTGTAATTGACAGCATAAATGATTTTAAGTCTAAAAAGGTTTTAAAAAATGAAAACACTTGAAAAAATTTGCGATTTAAACAGCAAAATTCGTGTTGATGTTTTTGTGGCTGAAATGGGCGAAATCACCCGTTCACGCACGGCAAAGCTTATTGAAGAAGGTTTAGTTTTAGTAAACGGTAAGGTTGCGGTTAAAAACTTAAAGCTTAAAATGGGGGACAAGGTTGTGCTTAATTTGCCCGACCCTGTTTCTTATGATATTACTGCCGAAGCAATACCGCTTGACATTGTTTATGAAGACAGTGATTTACTTGTGGTTAATAAACCAAAGGGTATGGTTGTTCACCCTGCAAACGGTAATTTGGATGGCACACTTGTTAATGCTTTAATGAACCATTGTGGTGATTCGCTTTCGGGCATAAACGGTGTTATGCGTCCGGGGATAGTTCACCGAATTGATAAAAACACAAGCGGTCTTTTAATGGTTGCCAAAAATGATGCTGCACACAATGGTCTTGCCGCACAAATTAAAGAACATTCCTTCACACGTGAATATGAAGCGGTGGTTTACGGTAATTTAAAAAATGATAAAGGCACTATTGACGCACCAATAGGTCGTCACCCCGTAAAGCGCAAGCAAATGGCAGTTATTGATAAAAACAGCAAAACGGCTGTTACACATTATACAGTTATTGAACGGTTTGGTGATTTTACCCATGTAAGATTACGCCTTGAAACAGGGCGCACACACCAAATTCGTGTTCATATGGCATATATTGGTCACGCAGTTGCAGGTGATGATGTTTATGGTCCTAAAAAGGTTATAAAATCACTTGGCGGCCAATGTCTTCATGCAAAAAAGGTTGGTTTTGTTCACCCAATTACAAAACAGTATTTGGAATTTGAATCTGACTTACCTGAATATTTCACTAAATTTTTAAGGGAGATTAAATAACCTTGGGCATATTTAGCGGTTGTCTCTTGGCGTGTGATATCGACGGCACGTTGATGGATAATGGATATATCAACGAAAAAAATGTTGAAGCAATTGAATATTTTATGAACGAGGGTGGCTTTTTTGCTATTGCTACAGGCAGAAATGCTTTGGCAATTTCTGATGTTACAAATACTCTTTTAAGAATTTCACCATCGGTTGTGTCTAACGGATGTATGATTTATGATTATGAAAATAAAAAAATCTTGCATCAAGAATTTTTACCAAAATCTGATTACTATATTGTAAAAGAAGTTTTAGAAAGTTCCCTTAATGTTGGTATTGAGGTCCATACAGGTCAACGGGTTTTCACTTTAAATGAAACCGCAAAAACCGCTTTGCACCAAAAATATCAAAGCTTAGAAACTACGGTTATTTCTTACGAAGAAGCCGTTGCTTATGACTGGAACAAGGTACTTTTTACTTGTGACGATGAAAACGATTTTGAAAAACTGAAAAACCTTTCAAAAAAGTATGATAAGACCTCTCGTTTTGTTGTAACAGGTCTTAATCTTGATGGTGAACATCAAAAATTTTTAGAGCACATACCAATAAACATTTCAAAGGCAAGTGCAATAAAACGGCTTTGTCAAATGTTTAATATTAAAGATGGCTGTAGCTTTGCAATTGGCGATTATTTTAACGATAAAGAAATGTTGGAAAATGCAGATATTTCTGCATCGGTTGCGGGCGCACCGACCGAAATTAAACAAATTGTTGATTTCGTTGCGTGCGAATGTCGTGACGGCGCAGTATCTGATTTTATAGATTATTTAAAAAACGAAAGGAAGGAAAAGATGGATATATCGCTCAAAAAATCCCTTGAACTTACCGCACAAAAGGCAAGAATTGGGATAATCAAAAGTATTCATAGCGCAAAGGCAGGTCACCCCGGTGGCTCACTTTCTTGTGTGGATATTTTAACCTATCTTTATTTCGCAAAAATGAACATTGACCCCAAAAATCCCAAGAAGGCAGACCGTGACAGATTTGTTTTGTCAAAGGGCCACGCTGCCCCTGCGCTTTATGCAGTACTTGCCGAACGCGGATTTTTCGACCCTGAGATTTTGACAACTCTTCGTCAAATTGGCAGTATTTTACAAGGTCACCCAGATATGAAAAATATCCCTGGTGTAGATATGTCAACCGGCTCACTCGGTCAAGGTGTTTCAGCTGCTGTTGGTATGGCATTATCAGCAAAACACTTTGGCGACAACTTCAAGGTTTATACCATTTTAGGTGACGGTGAAATTGAAGAAGGTCAAGTGTGGGAGGCTGCAATGTTTGCGGCAAATAAAAATCTTTCCAACCTTACTGTTTTCGTTGATTATAATGGTCTTCAAATTGATGGCACTATTGAAGAAGTAAATTCAGCAGCACCTATTGACAAAAAGTTTGAAGCATTTAATTGGCACACAATTATTATCGATGGTCACGATTTTGAACAAATCGAAGCCGCTTTAAATGAAGCTGAAAAAGTTGATAAACCCGTTGCAATTATTGCGAAAACTGTTAAGGGTAAAGGCGTTTCTTATATGGAAAACGCTGTTAACTGGCACGGCGCTGCCCCCAATGATGAATTGGCAGCACAGGCACTTGATGAGCTTTATGCAAAGCTTTCAGAAATGAAATAGGAGGGAAAAGCATTATGGCAGAAGTAAAAAATGTAGCAACACGCGTTGGTTTTGGTACTGCGCTTGTTGAGCTTGGCAAAAAGCGTGACGATTTTATCGTTATGGACGCTGACCTTGCCGCCGCTACTCAAACAGGTATGTTCAAAAAAGCTTTTCCTGACCGTTTTTATAATGCGGGAATTGCTGAACAAAATATGGTAAGCATTGCAGCAGGTGTTGCGGCAACAGGCAAGAAGGTTGTTTGCAGTTCTTTTGCAATGTTTGCGGCAGGCCGCGCTTTTGAACAAATCAGAAACTCGGTTGGTTATCCCCGCCTTAATGTTATAATCGGTGCAACCCACGCAGGTATTTCGGTTGGTGAGGACGGTGCAAGTCATCAATGTAATGAAGATATCGCTTTAATGCGTACCATCCCCGGTATGACCATCATTAACCCTGCCGATGTTGTTGAAGCAGAAAAGGCAGTTTATGCCGCTTTCGAGCACGACGGCCCTGTTTATATGCGTTTTGGCCGCCTTGCTGTTCCGGTTGTTTTTGACGACGATTATAAGTTTGAAATTGGCAAAGGTGTTGAACTTAAAGAAGGTAATGATGTAACAATTATTGCTACCGGTCTTATGGTTAAGGAAGCACTTGAAGCGTATGATATCTTAAAAGCAGAAGGTATTAACGCACGCATTATCAATATGGCAACTATTAAGCCACTTGATACCGAAATCGTGCTTAAAGCGGCAAAAGAAACAGGCGCTATTGTTACCGCTGAAGAACATTCAATAATCGGTGGTTTAGGCAGTGCAGTAAGTGAATATTTAAGCGAAGTGTGCCCAACACCTGTCGTTAAGCTTGGTGTTAATGATAAATTTGGTCATTCTGGTCCGGCAGTTAAACTTTTAGACGAATTTGGCCTTCGTGCAGTAAATATTGTAGAAAAAGTAAAGCAAGCAATTTCTCTTAAAAAATAATTTTTACAATGTGAAAACGGCAGATATTTTCTGCCGTTTTTTCTGTTATTTAGGGCGTTCAAAGGTTGACAAAGGGGACAGTG
>JAZKYB010000038.1:0-8899 GCA_045611905.1 Acutalibacteraceae bacterium
TGCCGCACGAAATAGCGAAGGTAAGGTTATTATGTATGCTGATTCGGTTACACGTTCTATGGAAAACGCAATTCGTGAGACCGAACGGCGCCGAGCAATTCAAAACGATTATAATGTTAAAAACGGAATTGTGCCGAAAACTATTATTAAGGATGTCCGTGATGTGCTTGAAATTGGCACAAAGGTTAAAGATTTACCTGTAAAGAATTTAAGTCGCGCACAGCGTGAAGCGGAAATAAAACGGCTCACCGCCGAAATGAAGCAAGCCGCCAAGTTGTTAGAATTTGAATATGCCGCAAAATTGCGTGATAAAATTAACGAATTAAGAGAGGGAAAGTAAGCGTTGGCTTCTGACAAAATTATTATTAAAGGTGCGAACGAGCACAATTTAAAAAATATTGATGTTGAAATACCCCGTGACAAGCTTATCGTTTTTACGGGTCTTTCGGGCAGCGGTAAATCTTCTTTGGCATTTGACACAATTTATGCCGAAGGTCAGCGCCGTTATGTTGAATCGCTTTCATCATACGCCCGACAGTTTTTGGGCCAAATGGAAAAACCAAATGTAGAGGTTATTGAAGGGCTTTCTCCCGCAATTTCAATTGACCAAAAAACAACATCTAAAAACCCACGTTCAACTGTTGGCACAGTTACCGAAATTTATGACTATTTGCGTTTATTATACGCCCGTGTGGGTGTTCCGCATTGTCCTGTTTGCGGTAAAGAAATCAGCCAACAAACCACCGACCAAATTGTTGACACAGTAATGAAATTAGAAGTTGGCAGCAAAATTCAAATTTTAGCGCCAACCATAATAAACCGCAAGGGCGAACATGTTAAAGAACTTGAACACGCTCGCAAGCAAGGTTATGTTAGGGCAAGAATTGACGGCTTTACTTATGACCTTTCGGAAGAAATAAAGCTTGAAAAGAACAAAAAACACACTATTGAAATTATTGTTGACCGCCTTGTTATTAAGGATGATATTCAGTCACGACTTGCCGACAGCATTGAAACCGCCGTTAATTTATCAGGCGGTTTGGTAAGTGTTGATGTAATTGGCGGTGAAGAGCTTAAATTTTCACAAACCTATGCCTGTGAAGAACACGGAATCAGCATACCCGAACTTACCCCCACAATGTTTTCTTTTAACAACCCAATGGGTGCTTGTCCACATTGTATGGGGATTGGTATGTTTATGAAGGTTAACCCAAAACTTTTAATAAGTGATGACACAAAATCATTGCTTGAAGGCGCTATTAAGGCATCGGGTTGGGGTGTGAATTCTTGGCTTAATCCCGATGCTTCAACCATTGCTGAAATGTATTATCGTGGCATTGCCGATAAATTTGGTTTTGACATAAATACACCATGGAAAGATATACCAAAAGCCGCACAAGATACCGTTCTTTACGGCACAAAGGGCGAAAAAATTAAGTTAATACGCAATACCGACTTTGGCGGCGGTACCTATTACAGCGATTTTGAAGGCGTTGTAAATAATCTTGAACGGCGTTATAAAACCACCACAAGCGATTATTCACGAAATGAAATTGAAAGTTTAATGACCGAATCTTCTTGTGAAGTTTGCGGCGGCAAACGCTTAAAACCCGAATTTTTGGCGGTTACTGTTGGCGGCAAAAATATTATTGATTTTTGTGATATGTCAATTGATGATGAGCTTGAATTTATTAACTCGTTATCATTTGGTCAGCGTGACGGTATGATTGCAAAACCGATTTTAAAAGAAATTAGGGAACGCCTTTCGTTTTTACAAAGTGTTGGACTTGAATATTTAAACCTTTCACGTTCGGCGGGCACTTTGTCAGGTGGTGAAAGTCAGCGTATTCGTTTGGCAACACAAATTGGCTCGTCACTAATGGGTGTTTTATATATTTTGGACGAGCCATCAATTGGTCTTCACCAACGCGATAATGAGCGTTTAATTGCCACTTTAAAACGACTTCGCGATTTAGGTAATACCGTAATAGTTGTTGAACACGACGAAGACACAATGCGTGCTGCAGACCATATTTTGGATATTGGTCCCGGTGCGGGTATACATGGTGGTAATGTTGTTTTTTCCGGTAATCTTTCTGACCTTGAAAAATGCGAAAATTCACTTACTTCCGATTATCTTTTTGGCAGAAAGTGTGTTCCTGTGCCAAAAGAACGCCGAAAAGGAAATGGTCAGTCGCTTATTATTAAAGGTGCGGCCGAAAACAACCTTAAAAAAGTGGATGTTAAAATTCCGCTTGGCACTTTTACATGTGTAACCGGTGTTTCGGGCAGCGGTAAATCATCACTTGTTAATGATATAATTTACAAGGTTTTGGCAAACAAATTAAATGGTGCTAAAACTATTGCAGGCGAATATAAATCGGTTTTGGGTATTGAAAATCTTGATAAGGTTATAAGCATTGACCAAGCACCAATTGGCCGAACACCACGCTCTAATCCCGCTACCTATACAGGCGTGTTTAACGATATTCGTGAACTTTTTGCCGCCACAAAGGACGCAAAAATGCACGGTTATAATGCGGGCCGTTTTTCGTTCAATGTAAAGGGCGGTCGTTGTGAAGCGTGCCAGGGTGATGGCATAATTAAAATTGAAATGCACTTTTTACCTGATATTTATGTGCCGTGCGAGGTTTGTGGTGGTACGCGCTTTAACCGTGAAACACTTAATGTAAAATATAAGGGTAAAAGTATTTATGACGTTTTGGAAATGACCATTGAAGAGGGAATGAATTTCTTTGAAAATATCCCAAAAATTCATCGCAAATTAAAAACTCTTTGTGATGTTGGTCTTGGATATGTAAAAATTGGTCAACCTGCAACAACGCTTTCGGGTGGCGAAGCACAGCGTGTAAAACTTGCAACCGAACTTTCAAAGCGTTCAACAGGCAAAACCATTTATATTTTGGATGAACCCACAACCGGGCTTCACACAGCCGATGTGCACAAGTTAATTGAAGTTCTGCAAAGGTTTACCGATGCGGGCAATACAGTTTTGGTTATTGAACACAATCTTGATGTAATTAAAACTGCCGATTATATTGTTGATTTGGGTCCCGAAGGTGGCACAAAAGGTGGCACAGTTGTGTGTGCAGGCACACCCGAACAGATTGCCGCTTGCGAACAATCTTATACTGGCAAATTTCTTAAAAATGTGCTTTAATTCACACATTTTTAACTAATTCTTTAAAAAATATGATATTATCAAAGAAAGAGGGGTGTTTTCTTGTTCGGATATATTCGTGTTTCAAAAGGTGAACTTAAGGTTAAAGAATATGAATTTTACAAGGCGGTTTATTGTTCGCTTTGCAAAACAATGGGCAGGGAATACAGCCCGCTTTCCCGCTTTACTTTAAGTTATGATTTTACTTTTTTGGCACTTTTGAATTTATCCCTTTCAGATGGTTGCGATGCAGTTGAAATGAAGCATTGCGTTTTCAACCCGCTTAAAAAATGTATTTTTTGTAAAAATGACGAGGGCATAAAATTGCCTGCTGCGACGGCAATAATGCTTAATTATTATAAGGTGCTTGATAATATTAACGATGAAAAAGGGTTTAAAAAGCTTGCTTTTTTAATTGTAAAACCGTTTTTTAAGGCACCTTATAAAAAAGCGGCAAAAAACTACCCGCAAATTGATAAAATTTTATCTGATTATATTGTTTCTCAAACTAAGGCAGAGCAAAACCAAAACTGTGATATGGATATGGCGGCTGACCCCACTGCTAAAATGCTGTCATCACTATTTATGCAGTTATCAAATGATGATTCGCAAAAGCGTGTGCTTGAGCGAATTGGTTATTGCATTGGCCGATATATCTATTTAATTGATGCTTATTGCGATTTAAAAAACGACATAAAAAATAAATCGTTTAACCCGTTAAAAGAGCGGGAAAACACAAAAGAATTTATTACACAGCAATTATATTTTTGTGTTAATGAAGCGTGTAAGGCATTTGAACTTTTAGATATTAAAAAATATAAAAACATATTAGGTAATATACTGTATTTGGGACTTGAAGAAACATTTTTAAAGGAGACCAATAAATGAAAGATCCATATCAAATTTTAGGAATTGACCGCAACGCAACTGATGAAGAAATCAAAACTGCGTATAGAAATTTGGCAAGAAAATATCACCCCGACAGTTACGGTGATAACCCATTGGCAGATTTGGCTGAAGAAAAAATGCAAGAAATTAACGAAGCATATGATACCATAATGGCTTCACGCCGTTCGGGCAACAAGGGCACAGGTTATGGCAGGACTGATAGCACACAAACCAATTTCCCCGAAATCAGGCAGCTTATTAACCAAAACCGTCTTGAAGATGCACAAGAGTTATTGGATGGTATCCCTGTGCAAAACCGCAACGCTGAATGGTATTTCTTAAACGGCACAGTTTTATACCGCCGTGGTTGGTTTGACCAGGCATTTACAAGCTTTGCTACTGCTTCAAGAATGGAACCCGGTAACCCGGAATATCGCACTGCAGTTAATAATGCACAACGACAAGCATCACGCCAACAACACAACCCTTATCGCACATATAACAGGGGAAGCAGCTGTGATGGTTGTGATATGTGTCAAGCGTTAATTTGTGCTGACTGCTGCTGTGAATGTATGGGCGGAGATCTCATCAGGTGTTGCTGATATGAAAAGAACAAATAAAATTACACTTTGCGCTTTAATGTCGGCTTTGGCAGTTGTTATAATGCTTATAGCATATTTTCCGTATTTAACCTACGCAGTACCTGCTTTTGCGGGGCTTTGCATTATGGTGGTGTTATTAGAACTTGGCAAAAAGTGGGCAGTATCGGCTTATTTGGTTTCTGCGGCACTTTCTGTTCTTTTATGTGAGCCGGAAGCAATGCTTATGTATGTTTTCTTGCTTGGATATTATCCAATACTTAAAGCGGTTATAGAGCGCTTAGATAGACCAATTTTTGAATGGTTTATTAAAATTATTTTATTTAATGTGATAGTTGTTTTTGTTTATAGCTTTATCGCAAAACTTTTTGGAGTAAATTTAAGCGATACAAATGATTTTGGCAAATACACAGTTTATATTGTTTTAATCGCTGCAAACTTTGTATTTGTTATTTATGATATTATGTTTTCAAAAATGGCTATATTTTATTTTTATAAAATACAGCCAAAGCTTAAAAAGTTTTTTAAATAAAAAAAGTTCTCATTCACTGAATGAGAACTTTTAATTTTTATATAACCTTGCTTAAAAAATCTTGAAGGCGAGGGGACTTAGGATTGCCGAACACTTCATCGGGTGAGCCCTCTTCCATAATGATACCTTCATCTATAAAGAAGACACGGTCAGATACTTCGCGTGCAAAGCCCATTTCGTGAGTTACAACCGCCATTGTCATACCTTCTTTTGCAAGTTGCTTCATAACATCTAAAACTTCGCCAACCATTTCGGGGTCAAGCGCAGATGTAGGTTCATCGAAAAGCATAACATCGGGTTGCATACAAAGTGCACGCACAATAGCAACACGCTGCTTTTGACCGCCCGACAATTGTGAAGGATATGAATCAGCACGGTCAGCAAGACCAACACGTTCCAAAAGTTTCATTGCGCGGTCTTCGGCCTCTTCTTTAGAAATACCCAAAACCTTAATCGGTGCAATTGTCATATTTTTAAGAACGGTCATGTGAGGGAAAAGGTTAAACTGTTGGAAAACCATTCCCATTTTTTGACGGTGAAGGTTAATATCGGTTTTAGGGTCGGTAATATCAACATCATTGAAGAAAATTTTACCACCTGTGGGCTCTTCTAAAAGGTTAAGACAACGAAGGAAGGTCGATTTACCGCTGCCTGAAGCACCGATTATGCAAACCACTTCGCCACGTTTAATTTCAGTATCAATACCTTTTAATACAACGTTTTTACCGAAGGACTTTTCAAGACCTTCAACTTTAATTAAAACATCATTAGTGGTCACTTTTTCTCAACCTCTTTTCGAAAATATTTAGGAAGTAAGTAAATATCATTACAAGAACCAAATATACAACAGCCAATGTGAAATAGGGAACAAAGGGGTTGTAATAATCGGCAACAATTGAACGGGTAGCACGGGTAAGATCAAAAACAGTAATAAAGCCGGCAACCGACGTTTCTTTAATCATAACGATAAATTCGTTGCCAAGAGCAGGCAAAATGTTTTTAATTGCTTGCGGAAGAATAATTTTCATCATGGTTTGTGAATATGTGAAACCAAGTGAACGGCCTGCTTCCATTTGACCCTTGTCGATAGATAAAATACCCGAACGGATAATTTCAGCAACGTAAGCGGCACTGTTAAGACCGAAAACCAATATTGCGATTATCAATGCTTTATATTCGTATCCACGCATCGAACGGGAAAAAATACCGTAATAGAAAAGCAAAAGCTGCACCATTACCGGTGTGCCACGGAATACTGTAATATAAACGTTTGCAACACCGTTAAAGAATTTTGCAATTATATTCTTTTGTGGTATTACTTTGCAAACCGCCAATAAAGCACCGAGTATAACGCCCAATAATACTGCAAATACTGCAATTACAAGGGTATATACCAAACCATCAAGCATAAGCTTATATGCTTGGCCTTTTATAAATATATCGTAAAAAATTTCGAAAAAATTATCAAACAAGTTTTAACACAACCTTTAATAAAATCAGAAAAACAAAGCACCGCCTTTACCGACGGTGCTTTGTCAGTTTTAAAATTAGTTTAATTCGTATTTTTCAAGAAGTTTTGCAACGGTGCCATCTTCAACAAGTTCTTTAAGGGCAGCGTCAACTTTTTCTTTAAGTTCGGTATTGGTTTTGTCAATTGCAATACCATATTCTTCAATGGTAAGCGGAACGTTAATTACCTTAGCAACATCAGCGTTTGCTGCCGCAGCTTCTTTAGCAACTGAGTCGTCCATAATGATTGCGTTGATGTTACCGGCTTTAAGGTCAGCAATTGCAAGACTGATGTTTTCATAAATCTTTACATTTGCATTTTCAATTGCGGTAAAGCCCCAATCTTCGTCGCCTTTTGCATAGAATTCGCCGGTGTAACCAGAGCATACGCCAATGCTTTGACCTTTAAGTTGAGCATCCAGAGCAGCCTTATCGGTACCGGTGTAGTATGTATCGTTTTTGCCAACAATTAGAATTTGGGCAGCACCGCTATAATAAGCGTTTGAGAAGTTTACATACTTTGAACGGCCAGCGTTAATTGTAAGACCTGAAATTGCAAGGTCGGTAGTACCGTTTGAAACAGCAGCAACAACACCGTCAAATTCCATATTTTCGTATTGTACTTCATAACCCATCTTTTCAGCGATAGCATTCATAAGGTCGATATCGAAGCCAACGATGTTACCATCTGCATCAAGACTTTCAAAGGGTTCGAATTCAGCGTTGGTAGCAACCAACAATTTTTTTGATGAGCCACAACCGGCAAAACAGCCGATAAGCATGATTGCCAAAAGAGCAATAGCAATAATTTTTTTCATTTTAAAAATCTCCTTTAAATTTGTTGCAAAGCAACTTGTTTTTTAGTATGTTGCAAGTATATCATTACAAATTGCATGTGTCAACACTTTTTTGCATAAATATTTTGAAAATTTAACTTTTTTTCGCAAAAATACGAATTTTATGCATAAAATAATGAATATTATGCATATTTACTAAAAAAGTGAATGTGCAGACACTTTTGTATCTTCAATAATTTGATGAATTAGGGTTTTAATTCGTATAGCCGCATCATAAAACATTGTATTTTCATTAAAATTCGAATGAAAAGATAGTTCTGCAACTGATACTTCAATATCATCAATCGCCCTGTGATTCACAAATATTGAAAGAGTTTTTTCTTTTTTGTCCCAAAATTCTTTAAATTCTTTTGCCTTATTAGTTCTTGTTTGGTTGCTTTCATATTCTTCTATACATTCATCAATAAGTTTGGTGGCCGTTTCGCAGGTATTATTTACATAATAATAACTAAAAATAAACAGACCTATTGTAATTACTAAAATTATAAGTGCCGGAATTAATCGTTTCAAATTTTTACCCCATTTTTACAAGTGTCATATTTTTCTTGCGGTCTAAAGTTAGCAAAAATACATCTTTTGTTGATAAATTGTTTTGCTTTAATATTTTATAAACATCTTGGTGTGTTATTTTAAGAGCTGTTAAATTTTCACTTATTATTTTGCCATCGGTTATTACAGGTAAGGGAAGCACGGCTTTATCATTTTTGGCACCAACATCCTTCGCTGTTGCGGGTTGGTCAGCGCTTTTCAGCAAAACACTTAAATCACCGTTTATTTCCAGCACTGCAAATGCAACCGTTGAAACATCAAAAACATTTTGTATGCGAAGTTGTTCTATTAAATCTAAAACAGTTAATCTTACTCGCTTCATTGCTTGTTGGTCAATTACGCCATTTTTAATAATTACAACCGCTTGGCCGTTTAAAAGGCGCCTTATAAATGTGCTCTTTAATGATAAAATCGATATAAAAATTTCCATTATTACAAGAATAAATATTGCAATTACACAATTTAAAATCGGTTGCGAACTGTCTTGCAAAGGGATTGCCGCAATTTCAGAAAGCAAAAGTGTGACAACAAGCTCGTTTGGTTGTAAATCACCAATTTGTCTTTTACCCATAAGCCGAATTGCAATTGTTACAAATAAAAATAATATTGCCGTTCTAAAAATTATTGTTATCATTTTATCACCGAAAATATTATGCCCATAAAAAAATAAAAACCGCTTTTTAAGCGGTTTTTATTTGTGAATCGCAATTAGCGATAAATTCAATATTAACAAATTCATTTGAAAGTAATTCACAAAGCGGTTTAATAACGACAACTTCGGTGT
>JAZKYB010000039.1:0-2894 GCA_045611905.1 Acutalibacteraceae bacterium
GTCGCGCTGCAAACAATCACCACCTTGTTTTGTGCTTGCTATTATCCCAGCAGTATATTTGCCTATATAACACTTTACAGTCTTTTAAAATTGCTTTTTAACATAAAAAAGGGTGAAATATTTATAACTGCAAACGCTAAATATCTTCGCCGTATTTCTTGGTGTTGTTTTGCGGTGGCTATAATAACTTTCGTGGGCGGTATTTTTTATGTACCTTTTGGTTTTATAGCTATTGCGGCGGCTTTTGTAGGTCTTATGCTTCGCGTTGTTAAAAATGTTATGCAAAATGCAGTAGAAATTAAAGCCGAAAATGAACTTACTATATAAAGCGAGGGTGAAAAATGATTGAAGTGGATTTGGATGTTTTGTTGGCGATGCGCAAAATGACTTCGCTTGAGCTTTCAGAAAAAATTGGTATTACGCCGGCAAATCTTTCTATACTTAAAACAGGCAAGGCAAAAGCCATACGTTTTTCAACACTTGAAGCTATTTGCAAAACACTTGATTGCCAACCGGGTGATATAATTAAATATATAGATAAGGAGTAGTTTCAATGGAAGAAAATAATAATGTTTTAGAAAACGAAGAATTACAAAACGATTCCTTACCAACGCTTTTTAACCTTACTAAAAGTGATACGGTTTTTGCAGGATGTGCGTTTATTGCAGTCATATTCTTTTCTTTGTTTGGCATATTCAGTGGCTTCGCCCTTGGATATTTAATAGCATCTGCCTTAACTATTATTTTATTTGGTGTGTATTTTGCCAAAAGCGGTAAGGTGAGATTTTTACCCCTTATAAGCGGACTTTTGGCTTTGGCAAACGGTGCAATATTTATATGCACCACAAATGGCAGTGTGCGATTTTTCGGTGTTATTATCGGCTTTTTGTTGTCACTTGTTTGTTTCGACGGCTTTGCAAATGGCACAGCAAAGGGTGACCGCCAAACTTTTGGAATTTTTTATTCGGTGGCTTCAACCCTTGGTAATATAGGCATTACTTTAAGGTCGCTTTTTTCAAACAATTCGGATAACAAAAAAACAATCGGCAAAGCATTTATCGGTTTGCTTTGTGCACTTCCTGTTCTTTTTGTGGTGGTGCCGCTGCTTATATCTTCTGATGATGCCTTCAAAGGTATGATGAGCAGTATTTTCAGCAACACATTTACTTTCTTTTTGAAAACTATATTCGGCGTGTCAATTTGTCCGTTCTTTATTTCATACGGTCTTTCTCTTAAAGCGGGCCGTGTAGCAAAGATTAAAGAAGGTAATTTTAAAGGTATTGAAAACACATATTTAATTTCATTTTTATCTGCTATAAGCGCGTGTTATCTGCTTTATCTTTTTTCACAGCTTGCTTATTTTTTCAGTGCTTTTAAGGGCTTTTTACCCGATGGGGAGATTACTTATGCCCAGTATGCCCGCAAGGGATTTTTCGAAATGTGCGTTATAGCTGTGATAAACCTTTTGATAGTATTTTTGGCTTTGTTTCTTGCTAAAAAAGAAAACGGCAAAGTATGCCACACCATAAAAGCAATATTAACATTTATATCGGTGTTTACTCTTATCATTATTGCTACGGCAATCTCAAAAATGGTGCTTTACATCGGCACCTACGGCATGACGGTGCTTCGCGTTACAACAAGCGCGTTTATGCTGTTTTTAAGTATTGTTTTTATAAGCGTTATTTTGCGAATTTATATTAAAAAAATAAATATTATAAAAACTGCTTTAATTACGGCCGGCAGTATTATACTAATACTCGGCACAGCAAATGTGAATCATGTTTGTGCACGTTATAACTATGAAAGTTATAAAACTCAAAGACTTGACATAATTGATATACAAGGGCTTTATGAACTTGGGTATGAAGGCATACCTTATATTGTAAAACTTGCTTCAACTGGGGATTTTGATATTGCGCTTGAGGCACAAGGTTATTTGGCAAAGGCATATTTGTATGATTATTTTGATAATATGGAGGATGCCGTATACTTTACGGTGGACGATTTAAAGGCAAATGAAATAAATAAGGACTTTGCGCATTTTAACATACCGAAAGCGTTGGCTTATGACGCACTTTATGATTATATAGAAGAAAACCCTTGGTTTAGCACAATTTGTCAAAGCCATTTTAGTGAGCCGGACGAAACATATTATTCAGATTTTTAAAAATGATTTTGCAGGTGTCAAAGCAATTTGGCACCTGCTTTTTTAAAAGGTTCAAGTTCTGTTATATAAAAAGAAATTTCCAACAAGAAAAAACATCTTGTTGGAAATTTTGGTGCACCTGACAGGACTTGAACCTGCAAGTCTTGCGACATACGGACCTGAACCGTACGTGTTTGCCAGTTTCACCACAGGTGCATTTAAAATTTGTACAAGTGAAATTATATCCTAAATTAGACATATTGTCAAGGTTATCAAACAAGGGCAAATGGATTAAATTCGTTGAAAAATAAAGAAGATTATAGTATAATGTAACAAAAGGTGGTGTGGTATGAAAGTTTTATACAGTGACAGTGATATTGTTGTTATTATAAAGCCCATTGGCATTTTGTCACAATGTGACAGTAACGGGGGAGAAAGTGTTATAAGCACACTTTCAAAGCAGTTTGACTGTGATATTTACCCTTTGCACCGGCTTGATAAACAGGTGGGTGGCGTTATGGTTTATGCCAAAAATAAAACTGCGGCCGCCAAGCTTTCGACCGATATTGCAAACCGTGATTTTGAAAAAGAGTATTTAGCGGTTGTGCACGGCACACCTGATGACAGCGGTGAAATGTGCGACTTACTTTTTAAAGACAGCCGAAAAAACAAGTCTTATGTGGTAAAGCGAATGCGAAAAGGTGTTAAAGAGGCAAAGCTTTCATACAAAACCTTAAAAACCGAC
>JAZKYB010000040.1:0-6178 GCA_045611905.1 Acutalibacteraceae bacterium
ACCACATGCCGCTTTACCAAGAAGCGAAATATCACAACCGTCGGGGTTAACGCACGGCACAAAAATTGCACCCCTCCCACTTAAACCCCTAATGGCATTTACCCCCTCTATTGAAAGGTCATTTTTAATTGAAAATGCAAAATCTTCTAAAAACATTAAAAGAATTGTTGAAGTTATTCGTTCCATACCGTGATACGCCGCAGTAATTAAACTGTATTGCTGTGCCGAACCGATTTTTAAAGCAGTAATTTCTTTGCCCATACAACTTTTGCCTATCACAAAACGCTTAATAAATGGATATTCTTTGCAAATTTCATCTATAAGCTTTTGCCTTGCAAAATAATCATATTCCATAGCTTTTACAATTGCTTTCATCTTCAACACCTCTTGTACAATATATTAAATTTGAATGCTAAAAATGAATAAAAAAAGGGAGTCTTACGACTCCCATAAAAATTATTTTGCAGGTGTTTGCATATCAATAACCTTTAACGAATTGCCCACCTTTTCAATATAGACATATTTATCAAAATAGTCTTTATAAGTTCTTTGGCCTAACTTTAAAATGTGTGTAAATTTAACACGACAACTGTAAAGAGTATCTGTATACTTATGTGCTTCAGAAAAAGAAACATCCTCAAAATCATAACCTGTATGTGTCCAAACCCAAAGTTCAGTTTTTCTTACATAGTTATAAAATTCGGTCGAGGTGTCAAAGAAATGTGAAATGCTGCCAAGAGATGCATCCTCTTGCATAAATTTAGCATATCCCTGACTTGCATTTAAAGCGTGATTTTTAAGTGCTTCAAGTTCGGCCGCATCCATACCCTGAGAAGCAGTATAAACACCGCTGTTCTCGGTAATTTCAACTTCGGTGCCATCGGCACGGTAAGCTTTTATTTCCATTTTATCTGAAATTATGTTTTCAAGCTTTATAGTTTGAAGAGTTGTTACACTTTTATCGCCAATTTTATTAGTTAATATTTCGGGAAGTGCATTATCAATGCGGTCCGGCTTTGCAACCTCAACACCATTTATAACAAGTTTAATATCAGATGGTATATGAAATTCATAATTTTTGCAAATACTGCTGTCAAGTTCGGCAATGCCAACAACATAACCCTTTATGCCGTATTTCCCGCCTTTTTCAGCTTTTTTTAAATAAAAGGTTAAAAGATTATTTTCCCCTGCTTTAATATTATAAACTTCGGTATAGCCATCACGCTTTTTGCCTGACGAAGCAACTGTAAGTTCTTTATCGCCAATGATATTTTTAAAAACATCATTCACAACCTCTTTGTTTTCATAAGCGGAAAGCGGAATCTGAAATTCTTCAATAGCACCGCTTAAATCACCTTTTTGCAAATATTCGGTAACTATTTTATCCATAAGCCCTGTTGGTTGTGAAACTTCAAACACCTGAAGAACTGAATGTAATACAAAAAGACCCGCAACAAGCGAAACCAAAAATACCGCAATAACGGAAAAATATATTTTATAAAATAATGGCTTATTTTTCATTTTTTATTCCTCCGTAACGATAAAGCAGGTTGGTAAACGACGAGGTGTTGTAAATGCCTTATACTGATTAACAAGGCCTTGTTTTTGATAGGTATCAAACTTTGAAGTATCTAAATTATAAACATTGTAATAATCACGGTAATACATCATCGCCGATGAACCACCATCAAGCATACCTGCGCTTACAACGCCATATTCAACCAAAATATCAATAACATCATTTCTTGTGGCACCAATGCTGCTTGCACTTCTGCCATCGGTTACAAGCATAATAACTGTACCGTCAGCACGTTGGCCAATAGCGGTACGTTGTGCTGCACCAAGGTTGCCGTCACCATAATGAAGATTTACTTTATCAATACTGCCATCATCCTTTGTGGTGTGGTCAATAAGTAAGTTACCAGTTTGGAAGCAAACCGCATCACGAATGCCAAGCTTTTCTGCCTTTTCTACAGTAATACCTTCATAGCAAACGAATTTATTGTCCTTAGTAAAGCCCATAAATGTGCGACTTCCATTGCCGCCCCAAACCTTTTTACCAAATGAATAAGTAAGACCCATGGGTTGTGCGCCGTTACCTGTTCCGCCTGTATCAGCAAATTCACCTGCATTGATAACGGCAAGTGCATTATATTTTTCGGCAAATTCAAAAATTCGCTTACCGCCTGTAGCAGTCGCAAAATTTTCACTTGAAACGCCAACCTTAACTCGTGTTGGGTCTTTCACCATTAAAAGATAAGCTTTAAAATTCGGTTTTTGAATGAAGATAAGCTTTGTGCCGTTTTTAGCATCTTGCCACTCATCTTCATTGGTAGAATCAACATATTGGTCTACATCTATACTATCGGTGCTGATTTTATGGCTGTTATCTACAATTTCCTGTACCTTTTGCTTTGAAAGGAAAAGCCCCGGTACCCATTTGGTAGCGCTTGCTTGCATAGCGGACAGCACCAACATATCACGCATGGTTTCACTTGGGCCGTAAGAAACAACAAAACCTGCTGAAAATGCGGTAACAATAACAAGTAAAAGTGCGGTGCCAACCGAAAGTAAAGAACGGTTAATAACATTTTTCACCGTAAGTTTTTTCTTGGGGGCTTCAATATTTTCTTTGCTATTATCGGCGGTGCTGAAAACCCATGTTTGCTGAATACGATAGCTAATAAAGAAAAGTATCATATCAACAACAAGCTTTATAACAGTTTTAATTTCGGGGTTTTTAGAAAGTAGCACCGATAATATCGATACTAAACCTGCAGATATAAGCATTTGCGGAATTGCCAATAGATAATAACGAACAATTGCTTTTTTAGAGCTACCCTCAAAATCGAAAACCGATTTACGATTTATAGTAAAGTTTGTAAACGAAGAAAACGCCCTGGCAATTATGGTTGAAAACAAAACGCCCAAACTGCAAAACTTACTTAAAAGATAAAAAATCACCAAGTCAACAACCGAAGAAGCAAGTGAACTTGCCAAAAATCCCAAAATAAAACTGTAAACTCTAATAGAATCTCTTACAGTTTTAAAGTGAGATTCGTGTTTGCCCTCTTCTTCATAAAGTGTTTGAATGGTTACTTCATGCATTTCAATGCCGGCTTGCTTAAATTTAAGAAGCATGTTTGTTTCATATTCAAACCTGTCACCCTTTACATTAAGTAAAAAAGGAAGGTGTTCTATCGGAAAACCACGAAGACCTGTTTGTGTGTCAGAAATCTTTACACCGCAAAGCAATTTAAAAACAAGTGAAGTTGTTTTGTTGCCAAAGCGACTTCTTTGTGGCACTTGTGGAAGTGAAAAATCACGACAACCTAAAATAATTTTGTTTTTATGTTCTAAAAGTGCTTCGGCACAGTTTTTAACATCTTCAGGTGCGTGTTGTCCGTCACCATCAACCGTAATAACACCCTTTAAGGTTGTTGAAAACTTTAAAATAAACTTAAAAGCAGTTTTAATAGCTGCACCTTTACCCTTGTTGAACGAATGCCTTAAAACAATAAAGTTGTTTTCTTTATCTGTTTCAGGGAAATTGCCTTGATGAGCAGCATCACTGCCGTCATCAACAATTATAAAGTTTTTAAAACCAACAGCTTTAAGACCTTCAATAGTATTTATTAGTTTTTCATCGGGATTTAACGAAGGTATTAAAATGCAAATTTCATTAAACATAATTAAACCTCAAAAAAATTAGTATTAAAGCGCTCAAAAGCGACAGCCCGAAAAGGGCTATCGCCATTAAAGCAAATTGAAATTATTTTTCTTTATATTCTTTAACAATTTTTTGAATTCGATCAACAGGGTCCAAAAGCTTGCTGATTGAATTATCATAGTTAAGTGTTTCAATAATCATAGCAATGTATTTAGACATATTAACACTGCAATACCATTCACGCGATAAAAGTTCGGGTGTTTGGTAAATTAAGTTTGTAGTGAAAACCTTGTCAATATAGCCATTTTCATAATATTCGTCAAACTTTTGAAGACCTTCAACAAACAAACCAAAGGTTGAAAACACAAAAATTCGTTTTGCGCCACGTTCCTTAAGTTTAACAGCAATATCAAGCATTGATTCACCCGATGAAATCATATCATCAACAATGATTAAATCCTTGCCGGTGATATCATTGCCTAAAAATTCGTGTGCTTCAATTGGGTTTTTACCGTTTACAATAACCGAATAGTTGCGACGCTTATAGAACATACCAAGTTCTAATCCCAAAACGGAAGAATAATAAATGCAACGGCCCATACCACCTTCATCAGGGGAAACTATCATAGTATGTTCGCGGTCGATTTTAATATCGGGAACAGTGCGAAGCAAAGCTTTAATCATTTGATATGCGGCTTGTACATTATCAAAACCTTCAAGCGGAATTGCATTATTAACACGGGGGTCGTGTGCATCAAATGTGATAATGTTTTTAACGCCAATAGCCACAAGTTCTTGCAAAGCCATTGCACAGTCCATAGATTCTCTTGCGGTTCTTCTATGTTGTCTGCCTTCATAAAGCATTGGCATAATTACGGTGATTCGGCGGGCTTTACCACCAAGTGCCGCAATTACACGCTTTAAATCTTGGAAGTGGTCATCAGGACTCATAGGAACGGTTTTGCCATACATTTTATATTCAACGCTATAGTTGAAACAGTCACAAAGTATGTAAGCATCAATACCACGTGCAGTATGCTTTAAAACTGCCTTAGCTTCACCGGTGCCAAAGCGTGGGCAATGCGGTTCAACGATAAAGGTGTCATTTTCATCAACTTCACGCCAATTTTTTACGTAATAGTCAACCTTTGCCGCAATGTCTTCGCAGCCCTTCATACTAATGATTGCCAAGTCACCATAAGGTGTGTGTTTAAAATCGATTTTTGCCATTTACAGACCCCTCCAAGATAAATATTATATTATTGGTTATATAATACCACAAAATGCTCGACAAAAAAAGCCCTTTTTATTAAAAAAATGTATAAACTTTTTAAAGAAAAAACATTTTTTTCTTAAAATATATACAAATTTCATTAAAATATTATTTTATATCAAAATTTGTTGAATAATTGCTTGCTATTTGTTATAATGATTTTGATTAGTTAAACAATAAATTTAAGGGTGATTTTATGGCGAATGTATATCTTTTAACTTATACTCCCAACCCCGAGCATTCAATTGCTGCGGCGGCAAAGCTTTGTTACAGTGCATCAACCATTTCTGATTTAAGAAATAATTTAACCGATGAAAAAGCAGCACAGTTTGTTGAAATGCTTTCCGAAATCGGTCACGAAAGCCCAATTGAGCATGCAAGCTTTACATTTGGTATTGAGGGTGTTTCCCGTGCTTTGTTGGCGCAAATCACCCGTCATAGAATGGCTTCATTTTCAGTTAAAAGCCAACGCTATGTGCGTGAGGGCGCTTTCGAATATGTAACCCCACCCGAAATTGAAAATATTCCAAAAGCTAAAAGAATTTTTGATGAAATAATGGCCGAAGACCAAAAGCGTTATGACACCTTGGCCGAAATTTTAAAACAACAACACATTAAAACCTTTTTGGCTGAAGGTAAAGATGAAAAAACCGCTGCCCGTTTGGCAGAAAAAAAGGCAATTGAAGATGCCCGCTTTGTTTTGCCGAATGCTTGTGAAACACAAATGGTAATGACCATGAATGCACGCTCACTTATGAACTTTTTCAGGCATCGTTGCTGCAGCCGTGCACAATGGGAAATTAAAGATGTTGCCGACCAAATGTTAGCCCTTGTTTTAAAGGTTGCACCAAACTTGTTTAAAAATGCAGGCCCCGCTTGTGTAAGCGGTCCTTGCCCCGAAGGCAAAATGACCTGTGGACATTATAAAGAAATTAACGAATTTTATAAAGGACTAAAAGAAAATGGGTAAGCTTATTGTTTTAGAAGGCCTTGATGGCAGCGGCAAATCAACACAGCTTGATTTATTGCCTGAAAATCTTAAAAAAGCAGGCATTGACTGTAAAAAGGTTTCTTTCCCTGATTACGACAACCCCTCAAGCACATTGGTGAAAATGTACTTAGCGGGTGATTTCGGTAAAAAACCCGGTGATGTTAATGCCTATGCCGCATCAACTTTTTACTGTGTTGACCGCTATGCATCATTTAAAGCTAATTGGGGCGAATTTTATAATAAC
>JAZKYB010000041.1:0-1692 GCA_045611905.1 Acutalibacteraceae bacterium
TACATACCGTCATACCAAGCATCTTTTGTTTTTTCATCATCAAGATAATATTCTTTGAAAAGTCCGCAAGGTACTGTTTTATCGGTATGAATTACAATTTCGCCAACTTCACCCGTTGGAACAGAATTACCATCGGGGTCAACGATATCAACATCATATTGTGGCGATGCTTTACCCATTGCGCCCACCTTTGGCACGGTGCCGCAAAGGTTTGCAATAGTAAGGGTTGTTTCGGTTTGACCAAAACCTTCCATTATTTGAAGACCTGTTGCCTGTTCAAACTGACGGAAAACTTCGGGGTTTAATGCTTCGCCGGCAGTTGTCATATGGTGAATTGAAGATAAATCATACTTTGAAAGGTCGCCCTTAACAAGCATACGAAGCATTGTTGGTGGCGCACAGAAGGTTGTGATTTGATACTTTTGGAACATTGGCAAAATTTCGTCGGCATCAAAGCGGTCGAAGTCATAAACAAACACCGCACCTTCACAAAGCCATTGACCATAAAGTTTGCCCCAAAGTGATTTACCCCAACCGGTATCAGAAATGGTTAAGTGCAAACCGTCACGTTCGCAGCAATGCCAATATTTAGCGGTTACAAAATGACCAAGCGCATATGTGTGTTTATGAGCCGCCATTTTGGGATTGCCTGTTGTGCCCGAAGTAAAGAACATAAGCGCATTATCATCACCGCAAGAAGCGTTTTCATCACGATAATAGTGTGCGCTGAAAAGTGGATATTCACTGTCAAAATCGTTCCAACCGTCACGCTTGCCGCCAACCATTATAAGTTTTTCAACACAGTCACATTTAGCGGCTGCTTTTTCAGCAATTTCGGCGGTGTCGCCGTCGGCAGTGCAAACAAGTGCTTTAACACCTGCGGCATTAAAACGATATTCAAAGTCGTGTTCTTTAAGTTGATTTGTTGCAGGAATTGCAACTGCACCAAGCTTATGAAGAGCCACCATACAAAACCAGAATTGATAATGACGCTTAAGAACAAGCATTACCTTGTCGCCCTTTTTAATGCCAAGAGATGTAAAATAATTGGCAACTTGGTTTGAAGCACGTTTAATGTCATTAAATGTGAAACGGCGTTCGGTTTTATTTACATCAAGATGCAACATTGCAAGTTTATCAGGATATTTCTTTGCAATTTCATCAACAATATCAAAACCAAAGTTGAAAGTATCGGTATTTTTAAAGTCAATTTTTTGTAACGCACCGTTTTCGTCTTCAACGGTGTCAACAAACTTTTCGCAAACAAGCTTTTCGGTCTTTTTGGTTGAAGCAATGCTTTTGCGAACAACTTCTTCCTTGGTGTCTTCGCCGGGTAAAACAACCGCGCAGAACACACAATCTTTACCATCAACGGCAATCATACCGTGTGGTGTTGAAGAATTATAATAAATGCTGTCGCCTTCGTGCAAAATTTCAACGTGGTCACCAATTTGCACCTTAAGTGTACCGCTCATAACAAGGTCAAATTCTTGACCCGAATGGGTTGCAAGGTGAATTGGCTTGTTTTGTTGAGCTGCAGAATATTCATATCTTACCCAATAAGGTTCGGCAATTTTATCACGAAATTTGGGTGCAAGGTTTTTAATATCTATACCGTCTTCCTTCGCAGTTTGAAGACCCTTGCCCTTACGTGTAACGGTATAGCTTGAAAGACGCGCTGCGTTATGTCCT
>JAZKYB010000042.1:0-4412 GCA_045611905.1 Acutalibacteraceae bacterium
AAACCGCATGGTTGACGCTGGCGTTAAGGGTGTTGAATTTGTTGCAATCAATACCGATAAGGCTGCTTTAATCAAATCTAAGGCAGACGTAAAACTTCAAATAGGTGACAAAACAACTGCAGGTATGGGCGCAGGCGGTAACCCCAATAACGGCCATGCTGCTGCTGAAGAATCACGCGATGAAATCGCAGCTGCTATTCGCGACGCTGATATGATTTTCATCACCGCTGGTATGGGCGGCGGTACCGGTACCGGTGCTGCTCCTGTTGTTGCTTCTATCGCTAAAGAACTTGGCATCCTTACCGTTGGTATCGTTACCAAGCCCTTTGCTTTCGAAGGCAAAAAGCGTATGACACAAGCCGAAGCAGGCATTGCTGCTTTGCGTGAATATGTTGACAGCTTAATCGTTATTCCTAACGAACGCCTTAAGTTTGTTTCAGCTGAAAAGATTACTTTCAAAAATGCATTTGACATTGCTGATGATGTTCTTCGTCAAGGTGTTCAAAGCATTTCTGAACTTATCAATGTTACTGCTCTTGTTAACCTTGACTTTGCTGACGTTAAGTCAATCATGGCTGACGCAGGTTATGCTCACATGGGTGTTGGTATTGCTACAGGTCGTGACAAGGCAGAACAAGCTGCTCGTGCTGCTATTTCAAGCCCACTTATCGAAACTTCAATGGAAAATGCTCGTGGTGTTATCATCAGCATCACCGGTTCTGTTGATATCGGCCTTGAAGAAGTTGAACTTGCTTCTACAATCATTTCTGAAATGGCTCATCCAGATGCAACAATCATTTGGGGTGCTCAGCTTGATGAAAGCATCGAAGACACTATCCGTGTAACTGTTGTTGCAACCGGTCTTGGCGATGAAAAGAAAGACGACAAAGGCGATATTCTTTCATCTTTCATGAACAATTCAAAAGATGATGATGAAACTTATGACGATGTTATGAGCTTCTTCCAAAACAACTAATATTTAAACTAATAAATTAAACCTATGATTAAGAGTAAGTAACAATTCTTAAAGTTTTTAGAGAACGGCTGATGGTGGAAATGCCGTAACGGAAGGTTTTGTGAATGGACTTATGAGGGCGACCGAACGCATTTTATGTTAGTAGCAGTCGACGGGATTTGCACCCGTTACCAATGCAAGTTGCATTTTGTGCAATTTTGAGAGGTCGAATGTTTTTCGGCAACTCGGGTGGTACCGCAGGATTTAATTTTAAAAGTCTTGTCCCGAATGGGGCAAGACTTTTGCTATTTTATACGCGAGGTGCTTTATTATGATTTTACTAACAAAACGATGGTGTAATTACTAATTTTCACACTTTAAAAATTTTAAAAGAGGTTTTAGTAATGAATTTTAACAATGTAAATTTTGATACTTATTTTAAAGATTATCCTAACGAACAAGGATATTTTGGCCGTTACGGCGGTTGCTTTATTGAACCAAAGCTTCAAGCTGCTATGGAAGAAATTACACAGGCATATTTTTCAATTTGTCAGTCCCGCAAGTTTATTAACGAACTTCGCAGGGTTAGAAAAGAATTTCAAGGCAGACCAACCCCTGTAACACATCTTGAAAGATTAAGTAATTCGCTTGGCAATGTTCAACTATATGCAAAGCGTGAAGATTTAAACCACACAGGCGCACATAAACTTAATCACTGCATGGGTGAAGCGTTGCTTGCAAAATATATGGGCAAGAAAAAGATTATTGCCGAAACAGGTGCCGGTCAACACGGTGTTGCTTTGGCAACTGCAGCGGCATATTTTGGCCTTGAATGTGATATTTATATGGGTTCGGTTGACATTAAAAAACAAGCCCCTAATGTTGCAAGAATGAAGATTTTGGGCGCAAATGTTGTTGAGGTTACCCACGGTCTTCAAACCCTTAAAGAAGCTGTAGACGCCGCTTTTGACGCTTACAGCAAAGAATATAAAGATTCAATTTACTGCATTGGTTCGGTTTTGGGCCCACATCCGTTTCCAATGATGGTGCGTGACTTCCAACAGGTTGTTGGCATTGAAGCACGCGAACAGTTTTTAGATATGACTGGTCATTTGCCTGATATTATTACCGCTTGTGTTGGCGGCGGTTCTAATGCTGCCGGTTTCTTCTCGGGCTTTTTAAATGACCCTGTTGAAATTTATGGTGTTGAACCACTTGGCAAGGGTACAAAACTTGGCGACCATGCTGCAAGTCTTCAATATGGTGAAGAGGGTATAATGCACGGCTTTAACAGCATTATGCTTAAGGACGAAAATGGCGACCCCGCACCTGTTTATTCGGTTGCATCTGGTCTTGACTATCCGTCATCAGGTCCAGAACACGCTTTCTTGCGTGATTTAGGTCGTGTTAAATACGATGTTGTTGATGATGAAGAAGCAGTTGATGCTTTCTTTAAACTTTCAAGAATGGAGGGTATAATCCCTGCAATTGAAAGCAGTCACGCTGTTGCACATGCAATTCGCTTGGCAAAAGAAATGAAGCACGGCTCAATTTTAATTAACCTTTCAGGTCGTGGTGATAAGGATATGGATTATATCCTTGAAAATTACGGTATCAGATAATATTTAAAGGACTTTTCAAAAGAAAAGTCCTTAATTTTTTTGTGAAGAATTCGAATCTTCTTGTTATATCAGTTTAAATTGCAAAAAAATAAAGACCTAACTTTTCAGTTAAGTCTTTACTTGGCGCGCTGAAGAAGATGTAACCGCTTCGCGTTTACCGTGTTCGGCGACCGTTTGCTATGCAAACAGTACCCGCCTCGCACTTCGGTGCTAAAAACAATTATCAATTGTTTTCTTAACGCACCTCGCCCTCTCAGAGTTCGAATCTTCTTGTTATATCAGTTTAAATTGCAAAAAAATAAAGACCTAACTTTTCAGTTAAGTCTTTACTTGGCGCGCTGAAGAAGATTCGAACTCCCGACCTTCTGGTCCGTAGCCAGACGCTCTATCCAGCTGAGCTATCAGCGCAAATCAGTCTTTTTTAGACCGCCATAGTATAATATCATATCTGTTATAAAAAATCAAGTATTATTTTCAATTTTTTAAAATTTTTTTCAAAATTAACACTTGACTTTGTTTATAATATTATGTATAATAACAAAGTCGCAAATAATTGCTGCTATGGCCCAGGAGGTAGAGCGCATCCTTGGTAAGGATGAGGTCACCAGTTCGACTCTGGTTAGCAGCTCCAAACGAAAATCCGTTCTCGAAAGAGGGCGGATTTTCGTTTGTATTATTCACTATTCATTTTTCCTCATTCATTATTCATTAAACGAGAACGGATTTTTGAATGAATAATGAAGAATCAAGTCGCTTACGCTGATGAATAATGAATAATTATTGCGACTCTGCCGTTTTTGTGTTACAACTAGCATATGCTATAATATAATTGCATAAAGGGAGTATGGAGAAAAATGATTAATGGATTAGATGAAAAATATACTGATACGGGACTATACATTATTGCTTTTTTAGATGTTTTAGGAACTAAAGAAAAGGTGAAGAACAATTTAACGGAAACACTAGAACAATTATGGTTAATTAATCATTTTATTAGAAAAGAAATCTATAATCAAACTGATATTATTTTTCGAACTTTTTCAGATAATTATTTTATTGCTATTGAAACAGATAGAGATAATATAGCTGTTAATTTCAATAGAATAGCAAATATTGTTGGGAATTTACATAGCCGTTGTTTGAGAGTGTATAATGTTTTGTTGAGAGGTGCAATAACCTATGGTGAAATGCATATTGATGAGTATTCAATTTTAGGGGATGCTTTAATTAAAGGATATCAGATGGAACAAAAAGATGCTATCTATCCGAGAATAATTGTTGATAAAGCACTTGTTAATAATGATAAAGTAAATTATAGAAATTTTAAGGAACCTATTTTTGAGGACAATGATGCTCAAATATGTTTGAACACATTGATGTTTTTTCAAGAAAATATGGTAGAGCACTTTAATAAATATCTTATTTACTATCTTACTACCCAGTTGGAAAAAGATGAGAATAAAGATAGCAAAATAAAGAATAAAATTAAATGGATTTGTGATTATGCTAATGAATATTATTTGCAAAACTATGGAACATCATTACTTGATTGTTAAGTGTTGAGCCTAATTCGCACATAAGAACCAAAATAAAAAACATCAATGCGAATCAATACGGAATCAAGAGTGATTCTATATTATGGTCACGGTGGATATTATCTTGGAGACCCAAATTACAAAGAGAAGCATCCATATGTAAATTATTCTGAAACTTACAAAATATCTGATAACACTTCAGGGGTTGAATTTACAGAATTGAGTTATGAGCAACTTGAAAAATATTTTGGAATAAAAAAGAAAATCTTTGGTTTTTCGTCCAGTTCTTTTTCGGACACG
>JAZKYB010000043.1:0-4546 GCA_045611905.1 Acutalibacteraceae bacterium
CTAATAACCAAGCTACAAAAGTTAGATTAACAATTAAAACCAGCGAACCCCTTGCTGCGGTTGCGGGTACAATTACATACACTGGCGTAGAACTTGGTGATGATTCCCAACATGTTTTTGCTGAAGACACAACCGACACACAATATCAAAAGGTTGGCGACAATCAAGTTAAGTTTGCGGTTGTTACCGATAAATTCGGTCAAGGAGGCGTTTATGGCGATAAATATTGGGCAAGTTTTGTTTTTGATGTAGAAGATGCTTCAAACATAAAGTTTGATGTTGATGCACAGGTTGCTGATTTTGACGCTACACAAGCTACTGAATTGACATATGAAAATGCAAAGGTTCAGGCAATTTCTACTGTTGTATCTTTAGGCGCACAATATCGTCCCGAAAATGACCCCAATGCAACAAATAAGGGCGCAGCTTTACGTTTCGGTGCAAAACTTCACAGAACAAAAGCAAATGCTCAAATCACTGTTGGTGGAAATACATACACAGCAGTTGCTTGCGGTGCGATTGTAGGTTATGAATTTAACATTAAGTTGGATGGTGCATCACTTGTTGATGCCACAACTGTAACATGGAAAAACTACTTTGACCTTGAAGGTGCATCACTTGTTGCTAAAGATACCATTTCCGGTGCTAAACCTTATGTTTCAAGCAAGTATTTATCAAGCGAAAATGATTATATGGCTTATTCATTTGCAATTACAGGTATAAGCACTAACCATGCACAACATGGCAATCTTCAAGATAAGCCGATTGTTTTCGTTCCTTATACTATTTATGAAACAAATAGCGGTCATGATGTAGTATACGGCGATGCAATCGTTCAGTCATACACCAATGTTAATGAAATTTACAATTTCGTTAAAGATAATGCATAATTAAAGGATAAAACCTTATGAAAGTGACATTTAAAATAGCAACCGTTGTTTTGGTAATAGCTTGTCTTTTACTTACGGTTGCTTGTAAAAAGAAAAAGGTTGATTATGAAGGACGGGTTGGCTTGCCTTCCGACAGCATAATTAACAGCGACGGCGAGGTTGTCGAAGACGAAATCACCGTTGATGATTTGCTTGGTATTGAAAGTGATAAAACCGATACCACTTCTAAAGATGAAAGCGACAAGAACGATACTTCATCTGATAATTCTTCAACCAATAAAGAAGAAAATAGCACCAATTCTAATAGCCAAACTTCAAACTCGAGTGAAGATAGCAAGAACGATAACAGTTCTTCTTCGGAAACATCTTCAACTACAAGTAGTGGCAATACCACTTCTGATAAAGAAGGAAATGACGGCTTTAAAGATGATTTAGGTTGGTTCTAAAAAATTCACAAATTAAAAATCTCATTCCATTTCGGAATGAGATTTTTTTATTTCTTATTTTTCTTTTTGTGAATGTTTCTAATTGTTTTTTTCTTTTTAACATTCATATTTTTTTCATTTTTGTCAGGGGCGACAAGGCAATGCTTTCCTGTGCCAATAAGGTCAAACCTGCCGTTTTTCTTTAAGGCCGATAACACTAATTGTCGGTTTTCGGGTTTGAAATATTGAAGTAAAGCGCGTTGTTCGGCTTTTTCTTTTGGTGTTTTTGGCACATAAACCGGTTTTAATGTGTTAGGGTCAAGCGATGTATAAAACATACAGGTTGAAACTGTACCGGGGGTGGGGTAAAAGTCCTGCACTTGTTCGGGGTGTAAATTGTTTTTCTTTAAAAACACCGCAAGTTCAATAGCATCTTTCATTGTGCTTCCCGGGTGGGAAGACATTAAATAAGGCACCAAATATTGCTGCTTGCCAACCGATTTTGTCAGTTCGTAAAAACGTTTTTCAAATTTGTTATAAACCTCTATCGGTGGTTTGCCCATATATTTCAAAACATTGTTCGAACAATGTTCGGGTGCAACCTTAAGTTGACCGCTAACATGATGGTTTATAAGTTCTTTGAAAAATTCATCGTCCTTGTCGGCTATAAGATAATCAAACCTTATGCCCGAACGAATAAATACTTTTTTAACCTTTGGCAAACGGCGAAGCTGACGTAAAAGTTCTAAATAATCACTGTGGTCAACTTCAACAGCGGGGCACATTGTGGGTGCCAAGCACTTTTTATCGGCACAAGCGCCTTTTTTAAGTTGACCCTTGCAGGCGGGTTTTCTAAAGTTTGCGGTTGGTCCGCCAACGTCGTGAATATAACCCTTAAAATCATCCATTTGGGTAATTTCTTTGGCTTCGTTTATAACTGAATTATGACTTCTGGCACTAATAACTCTGCCTTGGTGAAAGGCAAGTGCACAGAAGTTGCAGTTACCAAAGCAACCACGGTTGTGGATTATTGAAAATTTAACTTCACTAATTGCGGGCACACCGCCCATTTTTTCGTAAGAGGGGTGATAATTTCGCATAAATGGAAGGGAATACACCTTATCCATTTCGGCTTCATTTAGGGGAGGCATTGGTGGGTTTTGCACTAAAATATAATCGCCGTGTTTTTGAATAAGGGTTTTGCCCCTTATGGCATCCATTTCGTCTTGCTGAATTTTGCAAGAAATGGCATATTGTTTTTTGCCGTTTTCGGTATTTTCCTTCACCATTTCAAAAGACGGGCATTCGCGGCTTGACGGGATGTGTGAAAATTCACAAGTTTTAATTTTATAACAAGTGCCTAAAACATCTTTAATATCACTAATCTTTTCGCCATTGTTTAATCGATTTGCAATTTCAACAATATGTTTTTCACCCATACCATACATTAAAAGGTCGGCAGTTGAATCAATTAATATAGATGGGCGGACGCGGTCATCCCAATAATCATAATGTGCAAAACGGCGAAGCGATGCTTCGACACCGCCAATTGCAATGGCAATGTCACCATAAATTTCACGAATTTTTTTGCAGTAAACAATGGTTGCACGGTCGGGTCGTGCCCCTGCTTTTCCACCGGGGGTATAGCTGTCATCACTGCGGCGTTTTTTTGCTGCGGTGTAATGCGCCACCATTGAATCAATATTACCGCCATTAACCAAAAAAGCAAGGCGTGGTGCACCAAAACGGGTGTAATCGCTGTCGCTTCTTGGTTGAGGAATAATGCACACCTTATAACCGTGATGTTCAAGCACGCGTGAAATTATAGCCGTTCCAAAGGATGGATGGTCGACATAAGCGTCACCCGTTACAATAACAAAGTCGGGCTGTTGCCAACCATAATCGTTCATTTCTTTTTTAGTTATCGGTAAAAAAGGCATAATTTCACCCCCAAAAATTCTATACTTGTAATAGTATAACATAAAATTTTGCAATTCACAAGGAGATTTAAAAATGAAGTTTTGGGATATGTACATAAAGGCAATAATTGCCGAAAGCATAGCTGTTTTGTTTATAATTTTAACGGTGTTAACCATTAAATTCAGTTTTAAGAAAACATATAAAAAGGTTAGCGATTTTTATATAAACGATCTTCTTTCAGACACAAATATAAATGAGGTGTTAAAAGGTGAAATTTAATATTTTCGGCACACAATTTTACATATCATTTTTCTTTGCGGCAGCCATAACAATATTGCTTGCTTCTGACCGTACAGGCCTTATGCTGCCTTCACTTTTTGCGGTTATGGTGCACGAACTTGCCCATCTATTTATAATGTGGGTGCTTGACTGTGCACCAAAATCGGTGCGGCTTATTCCTGCTTCAATTCAAATAAACAGTAAGTTTTCTTTTCAGTATAAAAACGATATTTTAATAGCAGTTGCAGGACCGCTTGCAAATCTTTTACTTTGTTTATGCCTTTACTTTAATTATGCCGCTTTTGGCAATATGACAGTGCTTTATTATGCGGGTTTAAATTTAATATATGGTGTTTTTAATTTATTGCCCGTAAAAGGGCTTGACGGTGGCACAATATTACATGCTTTGCTTTGTAAATTTAAAGGCCCAAATAAAGCGGCTGTTGTTATGAAAATTATCACCCTGTCTTTAGCAGTGGCAGTTATTTTTGTGGCGGTTACATTAACCTTTCGTTACAGGTTAAATATTTCTATTTATGTTGTGGGAATTTATCTTTTAATAATGGGCTTAATGAAAACTTGAAAATTAGGTTGAAAGAATGCTTAATATATAGTATTATGTTTATATATTTTTATTGGAGAAGATTTAATGAATAATAAGGAATTTGAAAGACTGTTACTTTCGGTGCAAAAACCGGGTCGCTATTCTGGCGGCGAAATTAACAGCGTTATAAAGGACAAGCACAGTGTTGATGTGCGTTTTGCGTTTTGCTTTCCTGATACTTATGAAATAGGTATGTCGCATTTGGGCATGAAAATACTTTATTCCCAGTTTAATGCAAGGGAAGACATTTGGTGTGAACGTGTTTTTGCACCTTGGCTTGATTTTGAAGAGGTTATGCGCCAAAACAACATACCACTTTTTGCCCTTGAAAGCCGTGACCCAATTAAAGAGTTTGACTTTATTGGTTTTACGCTTCAATATGAAATGTCATATACAAATGTGCTTAATATGCTTGATTTGGCGGGTGT
>JAZKYB010000044.1:0-3052 GCA_045611905.1 Acutalibacteraceae bacterium
AGAAGTGCTTTTCTTTTTGTGTTTATGTCCGCAGGACATAACTCCGTTACGAGCGAAGCGAGTACTCCGTTTGACAGCTTGCTGTCAACTTCATTCCGCTTGCGGACATAAAACGATGTTTTGACTTCGTCAAAAACGATACAACGCTTCGCATTGATTTATTTTTCTCTTTATGCTATACTGCACATAGGCGGTGATTAGATGAAAACTATCGTGCATATGACAACAATAAAGATAGTTGGAGTTATATTAATAATACTTTCGGCAGTTGCGCTATTTTGGTATGGCAATGCAACCAGCAGTCAAGCCACCCCGGCCATAGTTGCGCAGGTGTATTTTGACGGTGAATATCGCATTGCTGACGGTGAATGGCAACAAATTGTAAAAGGTAATCATATTTCTTCTACCGAAGGGGATGTAACCCTGCGCGGTAAATTTCATATGCTTGCGCCCGACGGTGAATATGCCGGCGTTTATAATGGCGACATACCTATTGCGCTTTATGTTGATCACATAGCGTTAACTATTCACGAGGGTGAAAATGAACCCGTTATACTTGATGCGGAAAATCGTTTATATGGCGCTTCTTCTTGCGGTGTGGAATGGGTTGCATACACATTTGCGGATATTGGCGAAAAACCCGTTGAAATTGTTGTTCACAACCCGCATAATTTCGGCAACGAAACAGCCGTTGATGAATTATTGGCCAACACAGCTTTTTGGACAGGCATAGATTTCGAAAAAAGCGTTCTTCAAAGCGGTGAAACACAAAGAAATATTGGGCTTTTGTTCGTTATAATTTCGCTTGTGATTTTGGGTACTGCGTTATTTTCAACCCTTATACATATAAAAAACAGCAAAACGCTTTGGGTGCTTGGTGCAGTAATTTTATTTGCCGGCACATATTTGTCTTACAGTGCTGACGGTATTTCGTTTTGGAGCGAATCTGTTGTGTCAAACACAACAATTTTGGGTTGTTCAATGATATTTTATATGTTGTTTTTATCGTTTGCACTTGTGCATTTTTTGAAAACAACAAAAACAATCGGCACAATAACAGTTGCGTTTTTGGGGCTTTTTAATGGGGTAATTTTTGTTTTGCCCATATTAACCGATTTGTTATTTTATGATATGTGGCTTTATTGGGTGGCCGTACAAATGCTTGCAAATGTTATTTTGCTTTGTTGCCTTGTGAGAGAATTTTTTGCCGCAAACGGAAAAGAACGCTTTATTTATTTCGGTTTAATTTTGCCCCTTTTAGCTTTTGGTGTGGATGTTGTTATGATTGACCTTGGCGTTTGGGATGCGGGTCTTGTTTCTAAAAATGTTTTCATAATCTTCTTTATTGCGGCAATGGTTATGGTGCTTAAGGTTATACCAAACAGTATTAATGCAATTGCCAAAGCAAAGCAACTTGAAACAGAAAAAATTGTGTTAAATGCTCAGCTTACCGAAAGCCGTGTTTCTACCATGATGAGCCAAATTCGTCCGCACTTTATTTACAACACCTTGGGAAGCATTGAACAACTTTGTATTATTGACCCACCAAAAGCCGGCGAACTTGTGCATAATTTTGCAAAATATTTGCGTGGTAATTTTGGGGAACTTGATAACCCGAAACCGATTTTAATGTCGCAGGAAATGGAACATGTGCGCCACTATATCAGCATTGAAAATGTGCGTTTTCCTGATATGACATTTTCGTTTGAAATGAATTCGGATGATTTTCATATTCCGGCTCTTACAATTCAACCAATTGTAGAAAATGCAATAAAGCACGGTTTAATGAAGCTGCAAAGTGGCGGTACAATCCATGTGGTATCTTATGAAACCGACACCCATTATTGTGTTTCGGTTAAGGATGACGGTATGGGCTTTGATACCAATGTGTTACTTGATGAAAGAAACCATGTTGGAATTCGTAACATTCGCGGAAGACTTGCAGCAATGGTAAACGGCACCCTTTCAATTGAAAGTGTGCAGGGCGTTGGCACCACAGTTCTTATTGAAATTCCAAAGGGGGCAGACCAATGATTGCAATAGCAGTTGATGATGAAGTGTTGATGCTTGGCGCGTTAGTGGCAGCAATTAGCGCCTCACCCGATATATCAGAGGTTAATCGGTTTTCGGGTTGTGATGAAGCCCTTGAGTTTGTTAAAGAAAATGCGGTTGATATTGCTTTTTTGGATATCAATATGCGTGGCATGGGCGGACTTGCACTTGCCGAAAAGATAGTTTCGGCTTGTCCCGAATGCAAAATTGTGTTTTGCACCGGATATGAGGAATATGCAATTTCGGCTTTCAAACTGCACGCTTCGGGATATTTAATGAAACCTGTATCTGCAAAGGATGTGCAGGCGGAAATTGACAATATAAAAGGTATTCGTCAAAAAGAAAAGCCGCTTATGGTAAAGTGCTTTGGCAATTTTGAAGTTTATGCCAAGGGCGCAAAACTGACATTTAAGCGTTCAAAAACAAAAGAATTATTTGCGTTTTTAATCGACCGAAACGGCGCAGGTGTTACCGTTGCGGAAATTGGGGCTGTTCTTTGGGAAAATGATGAGCAACAAAAAAATAAAAATTATATACACCAATTATTCCGTGATTTGCGCCAAACTCTTGAAGTAATCGGCATGGAAGAAATTTTTGAAAGAAAAAATTATCTTTATTCGGTTAATCCCGAAAAAATTGACTGTGATTATTTTAATTATTTAAAAACAGGGAAGCCCGAATTTTTTGGTGAGTATATGTCACAATATAGTTGGGCAGAAGAAACCTGTGGGTTGCTTTGGAAAAGAAAAACCAAATAAAAAGTGTAAAAAAGCCGTCTTTTCGACGGCTTTTTTGTCGTTTTGTAAGAGGTTTGTCATACATTAAATGTTATACTGTAAAAGTAATATTATAAATATATATTATCTTAAAGGAGAATTCTTATGATTAAAAACAGAACAGCGCAACTTATTTATCAGACGATTTACATTACACTTGGCTTGGTGGGCTTTATTGCATGCCTTGGTATCTTTGATAACATCAATATGATTCGTTGGGATTT
>JAZKYB010000045.1:0-19492 GCA_045611905.1 Acutalibacteraceae bacterium
GTCGCCGTCATCAGCTTCTTTTTCAATTGTAACAACGGTAAAACTTTCATCAAATGTAACAACTGTTTCAAACATTAAACGTGCACCGTCTTGAACATATTGACCCATAGAGTGCAAGTCGGTTGAGAAGATAACAGATGCCGGGAAAAGACCTTTGTTATCTTTGCCTTCGCTTTCGCCGAAAAGTTGCTTAAACCATTCAGCCATCAAAGCGAAGCGTGGTTCATAACTTACCAAAAGTTCAACCGATTTACCCTTGCGATAAAATGCATTGCGAAGTGCAGCGTAAAGATAGCAATCGTTTTCATACATATTTTGGTTGTTATATTGAATCATTGCTTTTTGTGCGCCTGCCATTAAAGCGTCAATATCAGCACCGGCTGCAGCGATTGGCAAAAGACCAACTGCAGTAAGAACTGAAAAACGACCGCCAACATCATCCGGCACCACAAAGCATTCATAACCTTTTTCGTCAGCCAACTGTTTAAGTGTGCCGCGTGCTTTATCGGTTGTGCAATAAATACGCTTTGCTGCTTCCTCTTCGCCATAGCGTTCTTCCAAAAGTTTTCTGAAAACGCGGAAAGCAATTGCGGGTTCGGTAGTGGTGCCTGATTTTGAAATAATATTAACCGAAACACGTTTGCCTTCGCAAAGCTTTAACATATCGTCAAGATAAGAACCGCTAATGTTGTTACCTGCAAAATAAATTTCAGGCACACCGCTTCTTAAATTGTTATAATATGGTCCCTTCAAAAATTCAATGGCAGCACGCGCGCCAAGGTAAGAACCACCAATACCGATAACGATTAAAATGTCGGTATCTTCTTTGATTTTTTCGGCCGCTTTTTTAATGCGGGCAAATTCTTCTTTATCATAATCAGCAGGAAGTGTAACCCAACCTAAAAAGTCGTTACCTAAACCGCTTTTTTCGTTAACCATTTTATGTGCTGCTGCAACCTGTGTTTCTAAACCTTTAAGGTCGTTTTCACGAATAAAACCGGTTGCAAATGATGAATTAAATTTAATAGACATTGCTTTTCACCTTTTAAAGATATTCTTTTTTATTATTTTACTATATTTTCTTGTCTTTTTCAAGGGTAAATATCATTATTTACAAAAAAATCACAAAGTTAACAAACCGTTTAAAATCCATTTAAAAGTTATCCACAAATTTAGACGTTTCACATCATCTTTTGCAACAATTTTTATACTGCCGACCGCCTTTTCACCAACAAAAATTTCACATTCACCAACAGCGTCACCTTGGTTTAGCGGTGCGGTAATATTTTTTTCGAAATTAAGCTTTTGCGAAATTTCCTTTGCTTCATTTTTGGGCAACAAAAGATTTAATTTCCCGTCAGCCACAACGCCGATTTGTTTTACAACACCCTTTTTAATCGGCACAGTTTCATTACCCTGAAGGTCGGCTTCAATTTCAAAAAAGCTATAATTTGCAAAACCATAATCCAAAAGTTTTTTAGCGCCATTAAAACGGTCGTCACTTGTTTCGCCCGACATAACCACCGCAACAAGTTCCATACCATCCCTTTCGGCCGTTGCAGAAAGACAATAACCCGCCGTGCTTGTTGTACCGGTTTTAAGCCCCGTTGTACCTTTATAAAAACGAACAAGTTTGTTTGTGTTTACAAGTTCACTTTCGCCATTACGAAGGGTATCCATCCAAACTGTTGAATAGTCCTTTATAAGTGAATGCTTTATAAGTTCGCTTGAAGCAACTGCAACATCATGTGCCGAAGTTAAATGCCCGTCTGCATCTAATCCGGTGCAGTTTTTAAAGGTTGTATTTGTCATGCCAAGTTCTTTTGCACGCGCATTCATAAGCGCTACAAAACCCTCTTCACTGCCCGCAATAAGCTCACCCAACGCTACACAAGCATCGTTAGCAGACGCAATAACAGTTGCCTTTAATAGTTCGTGAACTGTCATTGTTTCATTTGGCTCAAGCCATATTTGCGAACCACCCATACTACAAGCGTGCTCACTTGCGGTAACCACTGTTTCAAGGGTTATATCCTGTCTGTCAATGGCCTCCATAACAAGCAAAAGTGACATAATTTTCGTAATTGATGCCGGCGCTAATTTTTCATCGCTGTTGCTTTCGTATAAAATCGTTCCCGTTTTTGGTTCCATCAAAATTACCGACTTGGCCTTTATATCAAGCTTTTGACCTATGGCAGCATTTTCAACCTTTGTGTTAATGGGCACATTTATATCGGTTAAATCGCATTCACTTGAAACTGTCGCCGCAAAAGACGTTAAACAAAACAAAGAAGTCATTAAAATTAAGCTAAAAAAAATCTTTAAAAATTTAAACAAAAAAGCACACCCTTTTATATCTTCTATAAAAGGATATGCCTTTAAAATTTATTCTATTCCGCCAACAATCACACCGCCGCCAACAACCATATCGCCATCATAAAAAACTGCTGCCTGTCCTGCACTTGGGGCACGCTGCGGCTCAAAAAATTCAACCAAAACACCATCTTTATACGGCTTAATAACTGCGGGTTGTTCGGTGTGTCTATAACGAAGTTTGCAACACACTTCCATTTCATTTTCCAAGGTGTCAAACGGTATGAAATTTACATTTTCAATATAAACCTTTTTGTAAAAAAGGTGTTCTTCATCCCCAATTACCACTTGGTTTGTTTCGGGGTTTTTACTTATTACAAATGCGGGCTTACCAAGGGCAATGCCAAGCCCCTTTCTTTGACCAATTGTATAGCGAATAACGCCTTTATGCTTACCCAAAACATTGCCGTTTATATCAAGATAATCCCCAACAGTTGACACAAAATTTGCTGTTTGCTCAATAAATTTCGCATAATCGCCATCAGGCACAAAGCAAATATCCTGACTGTCTTTTTTATTGGCATTTAACAAATTAAGACCGTCTGCAACCTCACGCACTTCGGTCTTGCTATGACTTGCAAGGGGCAATAAAACGCGTGAAAGCTGATTTTGACTTAAACAATAAAGCACATAACTTTGGTCTTTTGCATAATCATCGGCCTTAAAAAGCAAATAACGGCCATCTTTTTCTATAATTTTTGCATAATGACCCGTTGCAATTTTTTGGCAACCAAATTTATCTGCCAAATTAAGCATCTCACCAAACTTAATTTTTTTATTGCAAACAATGCAGGGGTTTGGTGTGCGACCATTTATATATTCGTTTATAAAATCATCAATAACAAACGATTTGAATTCGTTTTTAAGATCAGCAGTTTTGTGTTCAATTCCCAATGTGTCACAAACCGATTTTGCATCCTTAGATGCGGTTTCATCTTCGCTAAAAAGATTTAAGGTAAGGCCTAAAACCTCGTACCCGTCATTTTTTAAAAGTGCCGCTGTAACCGAAGAATCTACTCCACCGCTCATACCGACTAAAACTTTTTCCATAATTTTCCTCATTTACTAAAAAAGAGCCCGTGACGGCTCTTTTTTATAATTATATTGATGTTACATCGGCAACATTATACATATATTCATCAAAGCCCTTTTTCATATTTAAAGCTTCGTAAATATCATAATTTTCAATTTTGCCAAGTTTATAAGCAACAACACGGTTGCCAATACCTTCTTTCAAAAGGCAAACCGCTTCATAACCCATTTGGGTAGCGATTACACGGTCACGAACAGTTGGGCTACCGCCACGTTGAACGTGCCCTAAAACAGTTCCCCTGGTTTCAATACCGGTAGCTTCCTCAATTTTCTTGGCCATATTGTCAACACCGCCAACACCTTCGGCAACCATTACGATAAAGTGCTTTTTACCAAGCTTTTTGGTGACTTCGATTTTTTTAATAACGTCTTCCACAGTATTATCGATTTCAGGGACTAAAATTGCAACAGCACCAACCGAAATACCTGTGCGAAGTGCAATGTGACCTGCATGTCTGCCCATAACCTCAACAACACTGCAACGAGCATGTGAATCACAAGTGTCACGCAAACGGTCAACCATTTGGATAACAGTATTCATTGCGGTATCAAAAGCGTTTGTATATTCGGTAGAAGCGATATCATTATCAATTGTTGCAGGAATACCAACACAAGGGATACCACGAAGTGACAAATCACGAGCACCTCTAAAAGAACCGTCACCGCCGATTACGGCAATACCTTCAATTCCATGTTTCTTACAGTTAGCAATCGCCTCTGCCAAACCTTCTTCAGTTTTAAAACGAGAACTTCTTGCGCTATAAAGCATTGTACCGCCAAGTTGTATAATATCAGACACATCACGAGCGCCCAAATCAATAATATCGCCTTCCATAAGGCCGTTATAGCCACGGCGAATACCCTTAACTGTCATACCGTTTGCAATAGCTGTTCTAACAACCGCACGAACAGCTGCATTCATACCGGGTGCGTCACCGCCGCTGGTAAGTACACCGATAGTTTTCATATAAATCAACTCCAAATAGAACTTTTAAAAATCAAGTATTATATAGTATATACCAAAAAATGTTATTTTTCAACAAAAATTTTTTATATTATCATTACCCAAGATTTCACAAAGTTTTTTGTTTAATTCGTCACTAAATTCAACATAAAGACTTTGGGGTGCAACAAGGCGTTTTCCCGTGTCTTCACACACAATGTAAACAGGAGAATTGCCCCTGTGCTGTGACAAAATTGCTTTTACTTCCCTAAAATCTTCACTGTCAGCGCTTTTCACCCTTAAATAAAGCCCCGCTTTGATTTTAGAGGTGGTATTCCCCCTTAAATTTTCGGGTATTGCTTCAATTTTTTCCACCACAATTTCAACATCACGGTCTTCCCTTTCGGCAACACGCCCTGTCAAAATAACCGGTTTTGCATCGGTTATCAATGGCTTAAAGGTTGCATAAGCGTTTGAAAAAATTGTAATATTTACAAACGATGTTATATCTTCAATTTGTGCAGTGCATAAAAGATTATTATTCTTAAGTTGTCGCACCTTTACACCATCTATTATACCCGCAACCGTAACACGCTTGCCGTCGGGGTATTTACCTTTAGCGACATCGCTTAACTTTTCATATTTTGCATTTTTCAAAAAGTCAGAAAATTCGTCCATAGGGTGCCCTGTAAGGTAAAGACCTGTTGATTCTTTTTCCATTGAAAGTCGCATTTCGCGTGACATTTCAGGCACACTTACCATTTCATAAGCGTTTGGCATATCCATTTCGCCAAACAAATTTAACTGCCCCTGCGAAGAAAAACGCTTTTCGTTTTCAACGGCTGACATAACACCGTCAATGTTATAAAGCATTTCACGGCGGTTTTGTGATACACAGTCAAGCGCACCGCTTTTTATAAGCCCTTCAACTGCCTTGCGGTTGAATTCACGAGAATAATTACGAAGGCAAAAATCGTAAAACGATGTATAGATGCCGTTTTCTTTGCGCTCGTTTACAATGCGTTCAATAATTGAAAGCCCTAAATTTTTAACCGCCAAAAGACCAAACCGAATATTATTGCCTTCGGGTGTAAAGCAATTTGTACTGTGGTTTACCGATGGTGGCAAAATTTTAATGCCCATTTTTTGACATTCGGCAGTATATTGCGAAATTTTAAGTGATGAATCCATCATACTTGTCATAAGTGCCGAAAAATATTGTGACGGATAATGGCATTTAAGATATGCCGTGCGATATGCCACAAATGAATATGCACAAGCGTGGGCTTTATTAAATGCATAAGATGAAAAACTTGACATTTGTTCAAAAATATTGTTTGCCAACTCTTCACTTATGCCAAAAGCCAAAGCACCCTCGCTTATAATATTTCCGTTTTTATCCTTTTCACCATAAAGGAAAAATTCCTTTTCTCTTTTCATTACATCGTGCTTTTTCTTAGCCATCGCACGACGAACAATATCCGCACGACCAAGTGAATATCCACCCAAGGTTCTAAATACCTGCATTACCTGTTCTTGATAAACAATGCAACCGTAAGTAACGCCTAAAATTGACTGAAGTGCGGGTATGTCATATTTAATTTTTTCGGGGTTGTGGCGGTTTTCGATATAGCGCGGGATAGAATCCATCGGTCCCGGGCGGTAAAGGGATAAAACCGCAGTTAAATCTTCAATGCTTTCGGGGTTTAACTGCCTAAGAACATTTTTCATTCCGTCAGATTCAAACTGAAACACGCCAAGTGTTCTGCCCTTTGACATCATATTATATGTTTCTTTGTCATCAAGCGGTATTTTTTCAATATCAAATTGGGGGTCAAATTCCCTGATATATTTTTCGGTATCGGCAATAACAGTTAAGTTGCGAAGCCCCAAAAAGTCCATTTTCAAAAGGCCTAATTCTTCAAGTGCAGTCATTGTGAACTGTGTAACCGTGGCTTCGTCATTAACTGCAAGTGGTACATATTCCGCTATCGGCTTGTCCGAAATAACAACGCCTGCCGCATGGGTAGATGCATGCCTTGGCGTGCCTTCAAGCTGCCTTGCCATATCGATAAGTTCCCGAACTTGCGCATCATTTTCATAAAGGTCACGAAGTTCTTTGCCGCCTTCTATTGCACGGTCTATTGTCATACCAACCGCTTGTGGAATAAGCTTTGCAACCTTGTCGCAAAGTGCGTATGGCACGTCCATTGCGCGACCAACGTCACGCACCGCCGCACGGGCAGCCATTGTACCAAAAGTAACGATTTGTGAAACGTGGTCTTCACCATATTTTTCAATTACATAATCAATAACCTTTTGACGATTAACATAGCAAAAGTCAATATCAAAGTCGGGCATTGAAACGCGTTCGGGGTTTAAAAAGCGTTCAAAATAAAGGTCATATTTAATGGGGTCAATGCCTGTAATACCAACACATTGCGCCGCCAAGGATGCCGCACCCGAACCACGACCGGGGCCAACAGGTATATTGTTATTTTTGGCATAATTCACAAAGTCGGCCACTATCAAAAAGTAGTCAACATATCCCATTTTATTTATAATTGAAAGTTCATAATTCAAACGGTCGATATATTCCTGTTTGGGATTTTTGCCATATATTTTATAAAGCCCGCCAAAACATTTTTCTTTAAAATATTCAAAATGGTCAGGGTCACCAATATCAAAATGTGGCAACTTTATTTTGCCAAATTCAAAATTAACATTGCACTTTTCGGCAATTTTATTTGTGTTCTGAAGCGCCTGCGGCACATTGCCAAAAAGCGCTGCCATTTGGTCATAACTTTTTAAATAAAATTCATTGGTTTTAAATTCTAAAATATTATCGTCGGTTATTTTGGTCGCAGTTTGAATGCACACCAAAACCTTGTGCATTTTATAATCACTATCGTTTATATAATGCACATCGTTTGTTGCAACAAGCGGTATATCACATTCGTTTGCAATGCGAACGATTTGTGGATTCACAAGTTTTTGCTCTTCTATGCCGTGGTCTTGAATTTCAAGGTAAAAATCATCCCCGAAAACCGACTTATACCAAAGCGCTGTTTGCTTTGCCTTGTCATATTCGCCATTCATTAACGCGCGGGGGATTTCACCCGCCAAGCAGGCCGAAAGACAAACTAAACCCTTGGAATATTTTTGTATAAGTTCACGGTCAACACGTGGCTTTGAATAAAAACCTTCGGTAAATCCGGCCGACACTAATTTTATTAAATTTTGATAACCTTCGTTATCCTTGCACAAAAGCACTAAATGGGTGTAACCGTCAAGTCCCTTTTGTTTATCAAAACGGGAACGAGTTGAAACATAAACTTCGCACCCAATAATTGGCTTTACACCTTTGCTTATCGCATATTTATAAAAATCTATCACGCCGTACATAACGCCGTGGTCGGTAATGGCAATACTTTTTTGACCCATTTCGGCCGCACGGTCAATAAGCTTTTTAATGCGTGCGCAACCGTCTAACAAACTATATTCTGTATGCACATGTAAATGCGTAAAATTCATAATTGCCATCCCTCCTTTTTAATAATGCGTAATTATTGGCTTTGTTCGTAAATTTCAATAATTTTCTTAAATCTGTGATTAAGTCCCGAAACCGTAATGGGTGTTGAAGAAATTTTACAAAGTTCTTTAAGGGTTGCTTCGGGGTTGTTTTTTCGTAAAAGCGCCGCATCTAAAAGCTCTTGCGGTAAACTGTAAAGTCGGTCTACTTGTTCTAAATATTCAATGGCCTTTCGTTGTTTTAACGACGCTTCAACCGTTTTTGAAATATTTGCATTGTCGCAATTTCGTTGGCGGTTAATTTTATTTTTAACACTTTTCATTATTTTAGCATCCATAATTTCAAGTGTTCTATTAGTGTCGCCCATAAGGGTTAAAAGGTCTTCAATCATACTGCTGTCTTTTGTGTAAAGCACGGTTGCAGTTCCCCTTTGGGTTTTCTTCATAAAAATATCATATTGCTGCAAAAGGTTGTCCAAATCGCTCGCCAACGCTTCATTTTTGACCGAAAATTCGGCACGATACTCTTTTTCAGGGTCGTTTATATTGCCACAAGCCAAAAACGCACCACGAATGAAGCTTAAGGGGCAACAGTCACGCAAAAATAAACTGCGGTCAATAACCGATTCATTAATACCAAAATCTATAAGTGCTAAAATTTTAAGTCGGTCCGACACCGACTCAACTTCGGCCTTATATGTAGGTCTTTTACTGCCGCCACAGGTAATTTTCACTTCTGCCCCATAATTGAATTTAATTAAATCAGCATAGGCCTTTGCAACGTTTTCGTTACCCGTTTGAAGAGCAATTCTCTTTATTGAAAAAGACCTTCCGAAAAGCATAAACCCATATATGTATGACGGTTTACAACAGGCGGACGGTCTTATATTTAAAAGTTCGTTTTTAACATCAGAGCAAAAAGACATCTTTAAATCCTCTTCCAAACAATAAGTTTTGCATCCTTACCGCCTTCACCATATTCAAACACAACAAGTTGTTTTTTGTCAGTAACAAGGCCAAAACAACGATCAGAATTTTGTTTTGGAAGTTCGGCGATATAATACATTTTATTATCGTCTAAAATTTTTGCTGTTTCACCATTTGGCAATTCACATTCAATATTAACAAAGTCGCCTTTATGTCCGTAAAGCTTTTCAAGCTTGGGCATATCTTTAATATCAAGTTCGTTAAATTTGTTAATTAAATTTTGCATTATTCCTTACCCACAAAAATTATTTCAGGTTCCAACATAACCCCGTCTTTTTCTTTAACAATTTTTTGAATTTCAGCCATAAGTTTTTTAACATCACTTGCGGTGGCATTTTCATAATTTATTACAAAGCCCGCATGCTTTTCACTAACCCTGGCGCCGCCAACCATTTTGCCTTTAAGCCCGTTTTTTTCAATAAGCGCACCTGCAAAATAACCCGTTGGGCGTTTAAAGGTGCTTCCCGCACTGCCAAATTCAAGCGGTTGCTTTGTTTTGCGGCGGTTTAAATAATCATCCATTTTGGCTTTAATTTCGGCCATTTCGCCCTTACAAAGTTTAAATGTTGCCGACAAAATTATGCCGCCATTGGTTTTAAAAACACTTGTGCGATAGCCAAGATTCATTTCATCCTTTGTTACGGTCTTTACTTCACCGTCCAAGGTTAAATATTGTGCACTTACAACCGTGTCAGAAAATTCACCGCCATAAGCGCCTGCGTTCATAAAAAGACCGCCACCAACACTTCCCGGTATGCCAAAGGCAAACTCAAGCCCCGAAAGTTCATTTTTAAGTGCTTCGCCACAAAGGGCGGCAACACTTTCACCTGCGGCTACTGTAATTTCATTACCATTTACAGTAATACCCGAAATGCCCGACATTGAAATCACAACACCGGATATACCTTCGTCCGACACCAATATGTTAGAGCCCTTTCCCAAAATAAAATATGGTATGTTGAGTTCGCACACCTTTTCAATTACGGCTTTAATCTCTTCCACATTTTTTGGTATGATAAAATAATCACACTTGCCGCCAATTTTAAAACTGGTGTGATTTTTCATAACTTCATTCAATTTATAACAAATGTTGTTTTCATTTAAAAATGAAATTAAAGGCATAATTAAAAACTCCTAAAAAAATGGGTCAACTTCATTTTCGGCAGATATATCATCTGTCATACCAAGTTTTTTAAGCAAATCTTCAGCTGCATTATAGCCAAGTTTCTTTTGGCGATGGTTCATTGCAGCAACTTCAATAATAACCGCCAAGTTACGACCGGGCTTTACGGGAATTGTAAGAGAAGGAACTGCAAGCCCTAAAATTTCGGTTGTTTGCTTTTCAAGGCCAATACGTTCATACTGCTTTGAAACATCCCATTGTTCAATGTTTATAACAAGGTCAATTTTTTCGGTCAATTTAACTGAACCTGCACCGAATATACGACTTGCATTGATAATACCAATACCACGAAGTTCAATAAAATGGCGGATATTATCAGGGGCTGTGCCAACAAGTGATTTATCAGAAACACGGCGAATTTCAACTGCATCATCCGCAATTAAACGGTGACCACGCTTTACAAGTTCGATAGCGGTTTCACTTTTACCAACACCGCTGTCGCCCATAAGTAAAACACCTTCACCATAAACTTCAACCAAAACACCATGCTGTGTAATGCGGGGTGCAAGATTTAAATTTAAAAATGCAATTAACGAAGATGAAAAAGCTGAAGTTGGTTCTTCTGTTTTTAAAACGGGAATTTCAAATTCTTTTGCAATTTCAATGTATGTTTCGCCAAATTCAAGCCCACGGCAAACCACTACGGCTGACGGCTTGTGAGAAAAGAATTCCCTAATTCTGTCCTCGGCTTTTTCAGCGGTAAAGCGTTTAATAAAACTTTCTTCACTCTTGCCGATAATTTGAATTCTGCAAGCGTCGAAATATTCAAAATAACCTGCCATTTGAAGACCGGGACGGTTAACTTCATTTGAAGAAATCATAATTTCTGAAAGCGGAGCAGGTGTATAAAGTGTTTTAAGAGAAAGTTCCTTTGCAATTTTTTCAAGGGAAACGGTATAATTAGTACGCATAATTACCCACCTTTATATTTTATCACCTTATATTATAATATATTAACATAAAAAACGCAAACGATTTTTATTATTGTTTTTTCTCTTGATAATCTTGGCGGTTAGTTGTATAATTATTACAAATTTTTAAAAGGATGTAAATTTTTATGAAACTTGGTATGGTAGGTTTGCCAAATGTCGGCAAATCAACACTTTTTAATGCTATTACAGACGCCGGTGCACAGTCAGCAAATTACCCATTTTGCACTATTGAACCAAATGTGGGTATGGTAAGCGTGCCTGACGAACGCCTTGAAAAATTGGCCGAAATTTATAAGCCAAATAAATTCACACCTGCCGTTATTGAATTTGTTGACATTGCAGGTCTTGTAAAAGGTGCTTCAAAGGGTGAAGGCCTTGGTAATAAATTCCTTTCAAACATTCGTGAAGTTGATGCTATCGTTCATGTTGTTCGTTGTTTTGAAAGCGATGATATTATTCACGTTGAGGGTTCAGTTAACCCTGCACGTGATATTGAGACAATAAATTTGGAACTTGTTTTTTCTGATATGGAAATGGTTACACGCCGTTTAGACAAGGCAACAAAAGCACTTAAAGGCGACAAAAAAATGCAAGGCGAAGTTGACTTTTTAAAACGCCTTTTAGAACACCTTGAAAACGGCCAACCTGCAAGAAGCGTTGAAATTAACGACGATAGTGAACAAGAAATTATAAACACAACCGCACTTTTGTCGGCAAAACCCGTAATTTATGCTTGCAATATGAGCGAAGACGATTTTGTAAACGGAATTGAAAGTAATAATAATTATAAAATCGTGCAAAATATAGCCGAAAGCGAAAAAGCCGAAATTTTGCCCATTTGTGCAGCACTTGAAGCCGAAATTTCCGGCCTTTCTGACGATGAAAAGGTTATGTTTTTGGAAGAACTTGGGCTTGAACGCAGCGGTCTTGACCGAATGATTCAAAAATGCTATGCCCTTTTGGGACTTATTTCTTACCTTACCGCCGGTAAAGACGAAGTTCGCGCTTGGACAATTACAAACGGCACAAAAGCACCCGGGGCCGCCGGCAAAATTCATACCGACTTTGAACGTGGCTTTATTCGTGCCGAAGTTATAAACTTTACCGAATTTATGGAATGTAACGGCAACATGGTTACCGCTAAAGAAAAAGGCCTTGTTCGAAGTGAAGGTAAGGAATATGTCATGAAGGATGGCGACATTGTTCTTTTCCGCTTTAATGTTTAATTTAGGATGATTTTATGCTGTTTTATTATGGTCTTGACTATCTTTATTTAGTTTTGGTTTTACCCGCAATTGTGTTAATGCTTATAGCACAAATTGGGGTGAAATCAACCTTTTCAAAATATTCAAAACATTTTTGCAATTTAAGCGGTGCCGAAGCCGCCCGCCGTGTTTTAGAGGCAAATGGTGTTTTGGATGTTAGAATTGAGCGTGTTTCGGGCAATTTAACCGACCACTATGACCCACGCACAAATGTTATTCGCCTGTCTGATGCAGTTTATGATGACTGCACCGTTTCAGCCGTTGGTGTTGCCGCACACGAGGCAGGTCACGCAGTTCAATATGCCCAAAGTTATGGACCAATTAAATTCCGCACCGCAATTTACCCCGTGTGCAACCTTGGTTCTCGCCTTGCGGTGCCATTGGTGCTTCTTGGCTTTTTGTTTAATTTTTATTTTTTAATTGATGTGGGCATTATCTTTTTTTCTTTGGCGCTTTTGTTTCAGCTTATCACATTGCCGGTTGAATTTAACGCTTCAAAAAGGGCGATAAATGCAATTCGCAATTTTGCTATTTTGCAACCGCACGAAGTAAGCGGTGCCAAAAAAGTTTTAACTGCCGCCGCTATGACCTATATCGCCGCTTTTTTGGTGTCATTAGCACAGCTTTTGCGCCTTTTAGCAATCGCAAACCGCAGACGATAAACTGAATATTCACTACCCTTTCACCCAATACTATATTGGGTGATTTTTTTGCGTAAAATTATAATGTTTTTAATAGGCAGTACAGGTTATGGACTTATTGAAATTTTATGGCGGGGCTATACCCACCCTTCAATGCTTATGGCGGGTGGCATTTGCTTTTCGTTTTTTGGGTTTTTGGGTGAAAAATTAAAGCATAAATCCCTTATTTTAAGGGCTGTTATAGGCAGTGGTTTTATTACTTTTATCGAACTTGTTTTTGGCATAATTTTTAATATAATTTTAAAACGAAATGTGTGGAATTACAGCAACCGACACCTTAATTTTAAAGGTCAAATTTGCCTTTTATATTCGTTTTTTTGGTTAATTTTAAGCATCGTTTTCATACCATTGGCACAAAAAGTAAATAGAAGATTGCAAAAGAAATAATAAAATGGTATAATACATTGTGGTGATATTATGGATTTTTTACACAGAACTTGGGCCGAAATTGACACAAATGCTTTAGTTCACAACCTTAATATTTTTAAAAACAAGCTTGGTGACAAAAAACTTATGGCAGTTGTAAAAGCAAATGCTTATGGTCACTCGGCCGCCGATTTATGCCCTGTTTTAGAACAAAACGGTGCTGATTGGTTTGCCGTTTCCAACATTGACGAAGCCATTACTTTAAGGGGTTTTGGCATTAAAAAACCCATTTTAATTTTGGGCTATACCCCTGTTGATATGGTGCGCGACATTCAAAAATACGACCTTGTGCAATGCGTTTATTCGCTACAATATGCCGAAAAACTTTCGGCACTTTGCGTGTTTTACGACATTGAAATTAGGGCGCACATTAAACTTGATACAGGTATGTCTCGACTTGGGTTTGACTGCCGAAATAATGACCTTTCAGGCCTTGGGGACGCTATAAAATCCGCCGGATTTGACGGCATTAAGTGTGAAGGTGTTTTCACCCATTTTGCCGTTGCTGACCGAAACGATGAAAATGAAGATAATTTCACTAACGAACAATATAACCGTTTTATAAAAGCGTGTGATGCTTTTAAAGAAAATGGTTTTAATGACCTTTTGCTTCATTGCTGTAATTCGGCAGGGGCAATAAATGATATGGACAAGTACTTATCCATGGCAAGAATAGGCATATCACTTTATGGTCTTGCCCCTTCAAGCGATATGGATATAGATGACGACTTAATCCCTGTTATGACCTTTAAATCGGTTGTTTCAATGGTTAAAGAAATCAGCATTGGCGACACTGTAAGTTATGGCAGAACCTTTACAGCCGACAGACCCATGAAAATTGCCACAATAACAGCCGGCTATGCCGACGGTTACCCCCGTCTTCTTTCAAACCAAGGTTATGTTTACATTAACGGACAGCGTGCCGATATTATAGGCCGAGTTTGTATGGACCAAATGTGCGTTGATGTAACCGATTTGGAAAATGTTAAAATGGGTGACGAAGTTTTACTTTTCGGCAAAGATTTAAAGGTTGACGCTTTGGCCGATTTGTGCGGCACCATAAACTATGAAATTGTTTGCGGCATTTCGCCTCGTGTTCCCCGCATTATTTTGTAATAAGGACGGGTGTTTATGAAAAAATATATCTTAGCGCTTGATGAAGGCACCACAAGTGCCCGAGCTATTTTATTTGATAGAAACGGTAATGCTGTATCTTCTGCACAGCACGAATTTACCCAAATTTACCCCAAAAGTTCGTATGTTGAACATAACCCACTTGAAATTTATTCGGCACAATACACCGCCATTACCGAAGCTATCACAAAAATTGGTGCTTCTGCTGAAGAAATTGCCGCAGTTGGCATTACAAACCAAAGGGAAACTGTTGTTGTATGGGATAAAAACACAGGTGAACCTGTTTATAATGCAATTGTTTGGCAATGCCGCCGCACAGCCGAATATTGCGATGAATTAAAGGCACAGGGTTTAGAAGAATACATATCAAAAACCACCGGACTTAAAATTGACGCTTATTTTAGCGGAACTAAAATTAAATGGATTTTAGACAATGTTAAAGGCGCACGCCAAAAAGCCGAAAATGGCGAACTTCTTTTCGGCACAATTGACACTTGGCTTATTTGGAAGTTGTCGGGCGGTAAAATTCATGTGACCGATTATACCAATGCGTCCCGCACAATGTTTTTTGACATTCATAAACTTTGTTGGGACAAAAAACTTTTAGAAATTTTAACCATTCCCGAAAATATGCTGCCCGACATTAAATCTTCAAGCGAAATTTACGGCACCATAAACATTATGGGTGTTGATATCGCAGTTTCGGGCATTGCGGGCGACCAACAAGCCGCACTTTTTGGTCAGCAATGCTTTGAAAAAGGCAGTGTAAAAAACACATACGGCACAGGTTGTTTTTTGCTTATGAACACCGGTGAAATTGCTTTTGAAAGCAAAAACGGTCTTCTAACCACAATTGCGGCAAGCGTTGGTGATAAAATAAATTATGCACTTGAAGGCAGCGTGTTTGTTGGTGGTGCGGTTGTTCAATGGCTTCGTGACGAATTAAAGCTTATCGAAAAATCAAAAGATACCGAAAAATACGCACTAAAAGTAAACGATACAAACGGTGTTTATGTTGTTCCTGCTTTTGCCGGGCTTGGCGCACCATATTGGGATATGTATGCCCGTGGCACAATTTGCGGTTTAACAAGGGGTGCTAATAAAAATCACCTTATTCGTGCTTGTCTTGAATCTATCGCATACCAAACAAACGACCTTTTGGTATCACTTGAAAACGATACCGATCTTTCTATCTCTTCAATTCGTGCCGACGGTGGCGCATCACAAAACAAATTTTTAATGCAATTTCAAGCAAACATTTCAAAAACTGAAGTTTGTTGCCCCAAATCTGCCGAAGCCACCGCTTTGGGTGCGGCATTTTTGGCCGGTCTTGCCGTTGGTTTTTGGAAAGATTTAAACGAAATTAAAGCATTAAACAGCGAAGAGGAAACCTATTACCCCGCAATGAAACAAGAAGAACGCGAAAAACTTTTAAAGGGTTGGCAAAAAGCAGTGAAATCTGCAAAAGTGTTTAGTGAGGAGTAATTTTTATGAACTTTGAAATTAAAAGTTTAGAGGTTAAAAGCACCGATAATATCCACACTCTTCGTGGAAAAATTTTTATTCCAAACGGTGAAATAAAAGGGCTTTTTCATCTTGTGCACGGCATGACCGAATATATTGACCGTTATGACCATTTCTTTTCATTTTTGGCGGAAAACGGCTTTGTTGCCTTTGGTTATGACCATTTAGGACACGGCAAAACCGCCGAAAACGATAACGAACTTGGCTTTATTGCCCACAAAGACGGTTGGAAATATTTGGTAAATGATGTTTTGGCATTCACAAAAGCGGTTAAAAAAATCTACCCCGACATACCCACCATTTTAATGGGACATTCAATGGGCTCATTTATTGCCAGACTTGTGGCGGAAAATTATTCTAACGAATATGAAAAATTCATATTCTGCGGAACCAGTGGGCCCAACCCTGCATCTTCGGCAGGTCTTTTGCTTGTTAAAATTATTAAGGCATTCAAAGGCGAAAAACACAAATCTAACCTTATCCAAAACATCGCCTTTGGCGGTTATAATAAGGGCTTTCAGGGTGACACCCCTTATGAATGGCTAACTTGTGACCGTGAAATCATAAACAAATATGCCAACGATAAATACTGCACCTTCCGCTTTACTGTGTCGGCAATGGGTGACCTTATGCATTTGCTTTCAATGTGCAACCGAAACGCTTGGTTCAATGCAGTTGACAGTAACAAACCCATTCTTTTAATTGCGGGTGATAAAGACCCGGTCGGCAATTACGGCAAAGGTGTTTTGGCAGTTTATGAAAAGCTTGTTAAAAACGGCAAAAAATGTGATATCAAGCTTTATGAAAACTGCCGCCACGAAATACATAACGACATTTGCAAAGATGAAACGTTTAGCGATATTTTAAAATTTATTGATTAAATCATAAAAGCGAGAACTGAATTTCAGTTCTCGCTTTCTTTTACTTTTTTAGCTGATTTTCAATTATTAAAAGTCGGTTATATTTTGCCACTCGGTCACTTCGGCAGGGTGCGCCTGTTTTAATTTGCCCCGCATTTACAGCCACCGCTAAATCAGCTATTGTGGTGTCCTCACTTTCGCCTGAACGGTGAGAAATTACCGCCGTATAGCCGTGCTTTTGTGCCAAAGAAATAACATCAAGTGTTTCGGTCAAAGTGCCAATTTGGTTGAGTTTTATTAAAATTGAATTACCACACTTTTCGCGAATACCCTTGCTTAAACGGGTGTGGTTGGTAACAAATAAATCATCACCCACAAGTTGAAGTTTATTGCCTAATTTTTCAGTAAGCTTCTTCCAACCTGCCCAGTCCTCTTCGGCAACACCATCTTCAATAGAAATTATAGGATACTTTTCACAAAGCACCTCGTAATACTCAATTAGCTCGTCTGCAGTCATTGTTTTATCACGCTTTGGTAAATGATATTTGCCGTTTTCATACCATTCGCTTGACGCCACATCCAATGCAATTTTAATATCTTTTGTGCTGTATCCCGCTTCTTCAATGGCTTTAACTATTATCGAAATTGCTTCTTCGTCAGATGATAAATCAGGTGCAAAGCCGCCTTCATCACCAACACCGGTTGCTTTGCCGTTTTGCTTTAAAATTTTACCAAGTGTGTGGTAAATTTCAACGCTTTGGCGAAGCCCTTCGGCAAAGGTTTTGGCAGTATAGGGCACAATCATAAATTCTTGAATATCAATATTATTTGCTGCGTGTGCGCCACCATTTAAAATATTAAGCATTGGGCGTGGTAAAACATTTGCATCAATGCCGCCAATATAACGGTAAAGCGGCAATTTTTGTGAATTTGCCACCGCCTTTGCCACCGCCAAAGATACCGCCAAAATTGCATTTGCGCCAAGGCGTGATTTATTTTCGGTCCCGTCGAGCTTTATCATAATTTCATCAATTTTTCTTTGATTAACCGTTTCGCTTAAAATAAGCGTTCTGGCAATTTCACCGTTAATGCTTTCAACCGCATTTTTAACGCCTTTGCCAAAATAGCGTGTTTTGTCACCATCACGTTTTTCGTGAGCTTCAAACATACCGGTCGAAGCACCAGACGGGGCAATTGCAAACCCGCTTGACATATCAGAAAGCACAACCTTTGCCGCAACAGTTGGGTTGCCGCGACTGTCTAAAACTTCATAACCGTAAATGTTTGTAATTTTAAGTTTTTCCATATTTTTCACCTTTTAAAAAGTTTTTAATATTTTTCCCTAAATATTTAAAATTACTATTTAATTTTAATTCGTTTTGTGTTATAATGCAAGATGAATTATTATATATAAAGGATTTTTTAAATGGAAAACCGAAATAACGAAAATAAAGAACAGGGATATAACATAATTTGCGGGCGAAATCCCGTTTTAGAGGCAGTGCGTTCAGGCCGTGAAATCGACCGTTTGCTTGTTGCCCACGGGGTTAGCGGTGGCAGTGTTACCGCCATTATTGCCAAATGCAAACAACGTGATATTTTAATAAAAGAAGTAAGCCCACAAAAGCTTGACTATTACTGCGGCGGTGCAAACCACCAAGGTGTTGCCGTGCTTTTTGCCGAACAAGAATATTCAACAATTGAAGACATCTTCCAAAAAGCTGCCGACCAAAACGAAAAACCCTTTATTATTGTGTGTGACGAAATTGAAGACCCACACAATTTAGGTGCAATTATAAGAACGGCTGAGGCCTGCCGTGTGCATGGCATCATTATTCCAAAACGCCACAGTGCTTCGCTTAATGCAACCGTTGCAAAAAGCGCTTGCGGTGCACTTGAATATATGAAAGTTGCCCGTGTCACAAACATACCCAACACCATTGACGAACTCAAAGAAAAAGGTGTTTGGGTGTTTGGTGCCGATATGGACGGTGACGATTACCGCCAAATTGATTTTGACTGCCCAACCGCACTTGTTATAGGTAACGAGGGTAAGGGCATTGGCACACTTACCGCCAAAAAATGTGATCAAATTATCAGTTTGCCAATGAAGGGCAAAATAAATTCTCTTAACGCTTCGGTTGCGGCAGGAATTTTAATGTACGAAGTTTTAAGAAAAAGAAAGTAAATTTTACACACATCACAGGACGGAGATTATAAATGAAATTCTTTTCAAAGAAAAAAGATGCAAACGAAAGTTTGGTCGATGAAGAAATAATCTTAAAAGAACAAATCATAGCGCCTGAAAACCCAAATGTTTTAACTGTGGAGGAGCTTTTGGGCAAAAAAGTGCACAAAGCCGAAAATGTTAAAAGCACCGGCGCTTTAGATACACTTAAAAAACGAATGCTTGGCGGTGGCAACGAAGCATTAACACACCCCACCGAAAAGGTGACATTTACCCCAAGCCCCACACAAACCGAAGAGGGTGCGGATTTAAACAAATCCACCACTGAAAAAGAAGAAACCGAAACCGAAAAA
>JAZKYB010000046.1:0-1187 GCA_045611905.1 Acutalibacteraceae bacterium
GCCGAAAACACCCTAGCACAAGCGGCACTTGCCGATGCCGTTGAGCCATTAACAACCGAGTGGGACAACCTCAAATCAAAATTGACAACGGCGGTAATTCCTGCCGTTGAAAAAGTAAGTCAATGGGGAATTAGTGCGTTAGAGTGGATGCAGGAACACCCCGTAGCAATGAAAGTTATGGGTGCGGTTTTGGGCGTACTTGCGGCGGCGATAACGGCATTGACTATTGTTGTTGTGGCGTGGACGGTTGCACAATGGGCGTTAAATTCGGCGATACTTGCAAACCCGATTACTTGGATAATTGTTGCCATAGTTGCGGCGATAGCGGCGGTAGTTGCTATTATTGTCCTTGTTATTGAGTATTGGGACGAAATTGTAGCGGCGGTAAAAAACGCTTGCACGGCGGTCATAAACGCCTTAAAAACCGCTTGGAATTGGATAGCAAACTTATTTAAAACAATCGGCACTTGGATATATACGAATGTAATTCAACCCGTTGCACAATTCTTTACTAATTTGTGGAACGGTATTGTTACTGCTTTTACAACGGCTTGGAACTCTATTATTTCATTTTTCACAACAATCGGCACTTGGATATATGAAAATGTCATAGCACCTATTGCAAACTTTTTTGTTGGTTTATGGAATGGCATTGTTTCTGCTTTCCATACTGTTATTGATCCGTGGATAGAAATAGTAAAGCGAATATCGGTAATTATTTACGAAAGCGTTATTCAACCGATAGCACAGTTTTTTGTTGATTTGTGGAACGGAATAACAAGTGGTTTGCAAGCGGCGTGGGATTGGTGCGTTGGGATTGCCTTAACCGTTGCAGGTTGGGTCAATACCAATGTTATACAACCCGTTGTAAATTTCTTTGTTAATTTGTGGAACAAAATAACAAGCGGGGTAAATGCCGCTATAAACACCGTAAAAAATGTATTTGCAACCATATCAAATTGGGTAAATCAAAAGGTTATCCAACCCGTAACAAATTTCTTTACTAAATTGTGGAATGGTTTTACAAACGGGGCGAAAAACGCTTGGGAAGGTGTGAAAAATGTCTTTTCTGCGGTTGGTGGATTTTTCAGTAAGGTGTTTAATACTGTTAAGGACAAAATCGTTTCTGTTTTCCAAGCGGGTGGCAAGGTGTTCAACAACATCAAAGACGGTATCGTTTCGGTGTT
>JAZKYB010000047.1:0-1858 GCA_045611905.1 Acutalibacteraceae bacterium
AATACCCAGTCACGAAGCTTATAATTAGTTTTAACGCTGCCTATACCCTTTTCAGTAAGCCATTTTTGAATTGCTTTTTTAGCATCTTCAACCGACAAACCGTTAAGGAAGTCAGAATTCACTAAAACACCTGTTGCGCAGTCGGTAAATGCTGCTTTTTGAACATCTTCCCCACCTGCAACAACTTCAATAATCGGCAAATCAAATTTCTTTGCAAATTCCCAGTCACGTGTATCATGTGCGGGAACAGCCATAATTGCGCCTGTACCATAAGAAATAAGTACATAGTCAGAAATGAAAATTGGAATTTCGGTGTTATTAACCGGGTTAATTGCCTTAACACCTAAAAGCTTAACACCGGTTTTATCTTTTGCAAGTTCGGTGCGTTCAAAGTCAGATTTTTTAGCCGACTGTTCTTGATAAGCTGTAACTTCATCGTAATTTTCAATTTTATCTGCCCATTTTTTAAGTAATGGATGTTCGGGCGACATTACCATATATGTAGCACCGAAAAGTGTGTCAGCACGGGTGGTGAAAATTTCAAAAGTATCACCAATTGTGGTGCTAAAGGTCACTTGTGTACCGAATGATTGACCAATCCAGTTACGTTGTTGAGTTTTAACACGGTCGATAAAATCAACATTGTTAAGACCATCTAAAAGCTTTTCAGCATATTCGGTAATTTTAAGCATCCATTGGCTTTTTTCTTTTTGAACAACTTCACTGCCGCAACGTTCGCAAACGCCATTAACAACTTCTTCATTTGCCAAAACGCATTTACAAGATGTGCACCAGTTAACCGACATTTCTTTTTTATATGCAAGACCTTCTTTAAAAAGTTGCAAGAAAATCCACTGTGTCCACTTATAATATGAAGGGTCAGTGGTGTTTATTTCACGGCTCCAGTCAAATGAAAAGCCCAATGACTTTAACTGACGCTTAAAGTTAGCAATGTTATTTTCGGTAACAATTGATGGGTGAATATGATTTTTAATTGCAAAGTTTTCAGTAGGAAGGCCAAAAGCATCCCAACCCATTGGATAAAGCACATTAAAGCCCTGTAAACGCTTTTTACGGGCAACAATGTCAATAGCAGTATAAGAACGTGGATGACCTACATGAAGGCCCTGACCCGATGGATACGGGAATTCAACCAAACCGAAAAACTTCGGTAAAGTATAATCGTTTTTTGCTTCAAAGGTGTGGTTATCGTCCCAAACCTTTTGCCATTTTTGTTCAATAGAAGAATAATTATAATTATTTGCCACAGTTTAGTCCCCCAAAGCTTCAACTAAAATTTCATCAAGATTAACAGCGGGTGCGTCCGCCCACATTTTATCAAGTCCGTAAAATTCACGGTCATTGCGTGAAAATACATGAACAATTACAGATTCATAATCAAGCGCTATCCAACCGGTAGTTTTACCTTCAATATGATGTGGTCTAACCCCTGCTTCTTCAAGCTTTGCCTCAACTTCATCAGCAAGCGCACGAACATGTGTTGAAGAAGTTGCAGTCGCTATTACAAAATATTCGGTTAAAACGGTAAGCTCGTCCACCTTAACGGCACTAAGCTCACGCGCTTTTTTAGAATTTAACGCATTAGCGGCAATTTTCATAATTTCAAAAGAATCCAAACTATTTCCTCCTAAACAAGTGTTACTGCTTGGTTATATGCAGCAACTGTATCTAAATGAACAGCTTTTTTACTGTTCACCAAATCACAAATTGAATATTGTAAAGCATAAATAAATGCTTTATCAAGAGATTCATCAACATACTGCCTAATCACATCAACATCGCTGTAAGTTCTGTCAAGCGAAGTGAAATCAGCAAGATAAATTATCTTTTCAAACTT
>JAZKYB010000048.1:0-2544 GCA_045611905.1 Acutalibacteraceae bacterium
CTTAACCTTTGAAAGCATATACTTTTCGCAAAGATTTTGATATTCCAGAAGCGTTTGACTTGAAGCAACAAGAATTATGTTTGAAATGCTTTCACACTGCTGAAACGCCTTAAGGGTACGCACCAAAACAGGCAAACCGCAAACATCAATAAGTTGTTTGTTTTGGCCCATGCGTGTTGACGAGCCACCCGCCACAACAATAACGGGAACACCATCGTTTTCGGTTTTTAAAACCTCAAACTCAAGTTCTAATCCAGTTTTAGTCATTTAAAGCACCCTTTTTATTAAATGGGATTTCGCTCATTAAAAGTGCCACAATTGCACCAAGACACCAACCGCACACAACATCACTTGCAAAATGCACATTAAAGTAAACACGGGAAATGCCAATGATAAGCGGAATTATTGTAAAGATAGCGATTACAATACCTTTTTGAAGTTTGGTTTTGCAAAGGGGCAAAAGGCAAAGCATAATTGCAATATAAATTGCAGCATTATTTTGTGCATGACCGCTTGGAAAACTAAAGCCATCAATTTCCAAAAGTCGAAGTGCCTCGTCAGGACGGGGGCGTGCAACAACCGCTTTGATAACCTTATTTAAAACAGTTGAAACAATAGCGGTAGCCGCAACCGGTATACCAACCTTTTTGGTAGTGAAAGGCAAGAACACCAAAACAACAATAAGAAAAACATCCAAAATAGTGTCACCAAAAACAGTGAAGCTATGCATCAATTCACCTATTTCACCATTGGGGTTTATCAATGTATGTAATTTGGGTTCATATCCTTCAAGTGTGCCGGTAAGTGCTAAAACCATTACAGCAACAAAAATTGCCGCTAAAACAGAAATTGCAATTATTTTACTTTTTTTCATAATCAATACCTCATATAAGCAAAAAGCCGCGCTTTTTGGCGCGGCCTTCAATTTAAAGAATTATTCTTCGGTTTCGGCTTCTTCACAGTCACAGCAGTCGCAACCGTCAAAATCAAATTCAAGTTCGGTGCCGCAGTTGGGGCAAACCATACCCTCTTCTTCTAACATTTCGCCATCTAAATAGATGATGTCGTTGCAAGCGGGACATTCGATTTCATAAACTTCGTCTTCGCAGCAGTCACAATCGCAATCGTCGTCACAATCACAGCAATCGCAATCGTCGTCATCTTCATAAATGATATCTTCTAAAGAAGCAAGGTCTTCGTCAACAGCGTCGATTTGTTCCATAAGTTCGTCGCAACCGTCTTCGATGTCACAAATTTCTTCAGTAATATCTTCGAGCAAATCAATAATAGCGGTTAAAACTTTGCCTTCTTTGGTGGTGTCGTCTAAACCGAGGCCTTCAGCCAAACCTTTGATATAAGCAATCTTTTCACAAATATCCATTATAAATATCCTCCTTATGCGCGTTCCATATATTCGCCTGTGCGAGTATCAATACGAACCATATCGCCTTCGTTAATGAAAAGTGGAACACGGATTTCAGCGCCTGTTTCAACAGTTGCAGGTTTTGTTGCGTTAGTTGCAGTGTTGCCTGCAAAACCGGGGTCAGTTTGGGTGATTTGAAGTTCAACAAATGTTGGAGGTTCTACACCGAAAACCTTGCCCTTGTATGACAAAATTTTGCAGACCATGTTTTCTTTTACAAACTTAAAGTTGTCGCCCAAATCGCTTGAGTTGATAGGAACTAATTCATATGTTTCTTGGTCCATGAAATAGTAAATATCGCCATCTGCATAAGAATATTCCATATCCTTTCTTTCAACGAAAGCAGTTGGGAATTTAGCGGTGGGGTTATAGCTTTTTTCAATAACCGAACCGGTAATTACATTTTTTGTTTTTGTTCTTACGAAAGCAGCGCCTTTACCGGGTTTTACATGTTGGAATTCAACAACCTGTAACACGTTGCCATCTTCTTCAAAAGTTACGCCATTTCTAAAATCGCCGGCACTAATCATAATAATTTTTCCTCCAGAAAAACAAATTTTTACCTGTATATTATAATAGTTAGCACCGCTTTTGTCAAGAATTTGTATAGCTTTTTAAGGTTTTCTTAATTATTATTTTTTCTTTCTTCATTTTCACAGTCATTTTTTATAATTTTTTTATTAAATCCCTGTGCTATTGCGGGATATTGATTATCGCTATCGGCGGTTGGTTGAATTTCATAAGTGCCAAAACAATTCACCATTTCTTCTGCGGTTTCGGGTGGACGGTGCTGATTTTCAAGCCGCATTTCGGTATTAATATTTGGTTTTTTAGTTTTTTCCATTTTTTGTTCTCCTTTAATTGACATATTTTTTTGGTTGTGATATAATTTTTAGGTATATTATGTCCTTTGGAGGAGAAAAAATGCTGGATATTAGATTTATTTGTGATAATCCTGATTTAGTGAAAGAAAATATTAAGAAAAAGTTTAGAGATTCTAAACTTCCGTTAGTTGACGAACTTATTGCGCTTTATAATGAAAAATGTGACGCCAACAACCGTGCTAACGAACTTCGTGCAAACCGCAACAAAATAAGCAAACAAATTGGTATGCTTATGGC
>JAZKYB010000049.1:0-4654 GCA_045611905.1 Acutalibacteraceae bacterium
ATTACCTTCACCCCTGTAAGTGAAAGCAATGAGGAACCTAAAATTTTAGTAAGCAGCCGAACACGCCAAATTGACCTGACAGGTGAAATGGCGGCTATTGAAGATATTTCTTCTTCAACAGGCAACCGTGTTGAACTTGAAAAAACCGAATTTGATGATTTCGTTCCCCAAAACGAAATAAAATCTGAAATTGATTCTAAACGCTTTTTAAGAAACTTTTCCATCAAAAAACGCAATTACTTTTTAACCGCATTTCTTTCGGTTTTATTTACTTTTTTGCTCATTTTTATGAAATTGCCGTTTATGTCGGGCGCAGTCCTGGCTGATACTAAACCAACAATGATAGTTTGTGCATCATTTTTAGCGGTTATTTTCTTTGCAAATTATGACATGCTTTTATCTTTAAAAAATATTTTCAAAAAGCAGTCAGACGCCGATGTTTCGGCCGCCCTTTGCGGCGTTTTTGTTTTAGCGTATTCTGTTATGGGAATAATAAAGGGTGAAATCATCACCGATTTATGTGTATTATGCGGTATTACGCTTTCTGCAAGGGCTGTTGGCAAATTTCAAAAATATTCTTATTTACTTTCAAACCTTAAACAAATTTCCATAAAATCACCCAAAAAGGCAGTTCGCCTTTTAAGTGACCCAACCGTCACCTTTGCAATGGCAAAAAATTCTATTGACGGTGACACACTTGTTGCGGCGCCGCAAATAAGCGACCGTATTGACGATTATATAAAATATTCAACCTATGGCACATTTTTAAATGGTCGTTTACCAATTATTACGGTGGCTTCCCTTGTGTTGTCGGCTTTAACCTTTGTTGCAACCTATCAATATTTCGGCGGTGTGTTTTATGGCCTTTATGCCGCTACCGCAGTGCAATGCTTTGCGACACTTCCCACATTGTTTTTTATTGATAATTTACCCATATATGCCGCAAGCAAAAAGTTAAACCGCAAGGGCGCAATGATTTCGGGCAAGGCCGGTGCCGAACATATCGAACTTGCTAATGCCGTTGTGTTAAATTCTGACGATTTGTTCCCACGTGGCACAGTTACACTTCACAATATAAAGGTTTTGTCAGAAAATAATGTAACCGACACTATTTTGCGTGCAACTTCCCTTACAAAAGCACTTTCAAGCCCACTTTATTATGTGTTTAAAGAAATTGCAGGGGAAGAAAACATAAATTCGTTACCCGTTTCTGACACTGTAAAATATGAAGAAAGAATGGGCATTTCGGGTTGGGTGGATAACCAACGTTTATTCATTGGCAACCGCACAATTATGGAAGCACACGGAATAAAGGTTCCCGATATAGAAACCGACCGTAAAATTTTAAGAAGCGGTTACTTCCCTGTTTATGTTGCGACCGAAAGCACAGCCGTTGCACTTTTAATGGTTAAATATTCGGTAAGCCCAACAGTTTATAAAGAACTTCGCCGTTTAACCCGAATTGGCGTTACAATTTTGGTTAACAATACAGACCCCAACCTATCAAACGAAATGATTTGCGATTATTTGGGGCTTTATGAAGATTCAGTTATGGTTATGACCACAGCAGGTTGTAATATGTATAAAAATATCGCACCCGAAGCCGAAGCAATTTCAGCCCCTGCTGCATATCGTGGCGGTGCTTTAACGCTTGCCCGCATTATGAATACGGCAAACAAAATTCGCAAAAGCAACACCATACTTACCATACTTTATGTATTGGCGGCAGTATTTTGCACAGTAATGTTTGCATATATTTCGTTTAATACGGCAAACACATTAATGACAGGTGGCAGGATTTTGCTTTATGGTGTAATTTCCACCATAATTTCAGCACTTGCTTACTTAACTCAAAAACCTTAGGAAAGAGGTATTTTAAAAATGGATAATAAAAAGTTTTACATCACAACGGCTATTGCTTACACCTCAAGAAAGCCACACATTGGCAATGCTTATGACATTGTTTTGGCTGATATGATTGCCCGTTATAAAAAAATGCAGGGCTTTGATGTGTTTTTAATGACCGGTTCTGATGAACACGGCCAAAAAATTGAAGAATATGCAAATAATGCAGGCATTTCGCCTAAGGAATATGTTGATAACATTTCAGCGCAAATTAAGGATGTTTGGAACAGCTTAAACACAAGCTATGACAAATTCATCCGCACAACTGATGCCGACCACGAAAAAGCCGTGCAAAGAATTTTCACAAAGCTTTATGAACAAGGCGACATTTATAAGGGACATTACGAAGGTAAATATTGCGTTCCTTGTGAATCATTTTTCACCGCTTCACAGCTTGTTGACGGCAAATGCCCTGACTGTGGCCGTGAAGTTATTGATTCTAAAGAAGAAGCATATTTCTTAAAACTTTCAAAATATCAAGATAAACTTTTAGAATATTACGAACAAAACCCCAACTTCATTATGCCCGAAAGCCGCAAAAACGAAATGATTAACAACTTCTTAAAGCCCGGTCTTTCAGATTTGTGCGTTTCTCGTTCAACATTTAAGTGGGGTGTGCCGGTTGAATTTGACCCCAAGCATGTAACTTATGTTTGGATAGACGCCCTTTCAAACTATATCACCGGTGTTGGTTATAATCCCGACGGCTCTACCGAACAATTTGAAAAACTTTGGCCTGCTGATTTGCACGTTATAGGTAAAGATATTGTTCGCTTCCACACAATTTATTGGCCCATTATTTTAATGGCATTGGGTCTTCCCTTACCTAAACAGGTTTTAGGTCACCCATGGGTACTTGTTGGCGAAGATAAAATGTCAAAATCAAAGGGTAACGTAATTTATGCTGACGAATTGGCAAAACGCTTTTCAACCGATGCTGTGCGTTATTACCTTTTGTCTGAAATCCCCTTTGCACAAGACGGCACAATAACTTATGAAAGCTTTATAAACAAGTTTAACACCGACTTGGCAAACACCCTTGGCAACCTTGTAAACCGCACCGTTGCAATGACAAACAAATATTTTGACGGTACTGTTTCATACAAAAAGGTTGAAAATGAACTTGATAATGACCTTATTGCAACCGCAAATGCAACCATTGAAAAATATAAAACACAAATGGACGCTTACCGCAACGCCGACGCTGTCAACACAGTTATGAACTTGGCAAAGCGTTGCAACAAGTATATTGATGAAACAACCCCTTGGGCACTTGCCAAGGATGAAACTCAAAAAGAACGCCTTAACACAGTTTTATATAACTTGCTTGAATGTGTTCGACTTTTGGCAGTTATGCTTGCACCCGTTATGCCGGAAAGCTGTGAGAGTATTAAAGCACAATTAAATGAAAATAATACCACACTTTGTTTTGGTGAAATTAAAGAATATACTGTTGGTGCTGCCACCCCATTGTTTGCCCGCATTAACGCCGAAAAAGTTTTAGCTGAAATTGCTGCCGAACAAGAGGCCGCAAAAAAAGCCGCTGAAGAAGCTGCCAATGTTGCAACAATAGCCGAAATTGGCATTGAAGATTTTGCAAAGGTTGAACTTACCGCCGCAAAGATAATTAACTGTGAATCCGTTCCAAAAGCCAAGAAACTTTTAAAATTAACCGTTAATGACGGAAAGCGAAACCGCACAGTTGCATCAGGCATTGCAAAATTCTATAAACCTGAAGAACTTGTTGGCAAAACCATAATTTTGGTTTCAAACCTTAAAAAAGCAACCCTTTGCGGTATTGAATCTGAAGGTATGATTTTAGCCGCTGACTGCAGCGAAGATAATATTAAAGTAATTTTCCTTGATGATATCCCTGCCGGCAGTAAAATTAGGTGATTAAATGTCAAAGAATAACGCATTTATTTTTGACACCCACGCCCATTATGATGATGAAGTGTTTGAAGGCAGTTTAGACACCCTTGTTCCCGAAATGGAAAAAGCAGGTGTTAAGAAAATCATCACCTGCGGTTGTGATTTGAAAAGCAGTATGAAAGCCATTGAATTGGCCGAAAAATACAATATTATATATGCCGCGGTGGGCATTCATCCCGGCAATGTTGACGATGACCACCCAAATATTTGTGAAATTGAAAAGCTTTTAAATCACGAAAAATGTGTTGCAATTGGTGAAATAGGGCTTGATTATTATTGGCGCCAAGACAACAAGGAAAAGCAAATTGAAGTTTTTGAAAATTTGTTAAACCTTGCCAATAAACACAACCTGCCTGTTTTGGTGCACGACCGCGATGCCCACGCCGACACACTTGAAATTTTAAAGGAATTCAAACCCAAAGGCGTTGTTCACGCCTTTTCGGGCAGTGTTGAAATGGCACGCGAAATTTTAAAAATTGGTATGTATTTGGGCGTTGGTGGTGTTTTAACCTTTAAAAATGCCCGCAATTTACCCGCCGTTGTTTTAGATACCGAAATTGAAAAGTTGTTGCTTGAAACCGACGCACCATATCTTGCACCCGTTCCGTTTAGGGGCAAGGAAAATCATTCGGATTTAATACATTTTGTTGCCGAAAAAATGGCTGAAATTAAAGGTATTTCCAAAGATGAAGTTTTAAAAACCACCTTTAAAAATGCTGAAAATTTGTTTAAAAAATAGTATAAACACCCTGCTGACACAAATAATAATTGTGAAAGCGGGGTGATTTTTAATGGATAATTACAACAATAAAAATCA
>JAZKYB010000050.1:0-4123 GCA_045611905.1 Acutalibacteraceae bacterium
ATAATTGCCTTTTTCATACTCTTTTTTCATATCTTCAAAAAGCATTGTCATTTGGGCAGTTCTAATTTCATCGCTGCCGCCATAAGCCGAAAGGTGAACATTAAAAAGCACAAGCTCCTTGCCATTTTCGGTTGGTATGCGGGAAATGGAATAGCACCTATCAAGGTCTAAAAACTTTGAAAAACTTTGTGAAATTGGAAAACTGCGCCTTAAAGATGATGAAATATTATATTTTGAAAGGGTTAAAATACCGCTTTTTGAAGCACCGTGCGGTTGGGTAAAGGGGTACATTAAAAAGGCCGAATTATAGTTTACCGCAAAGGCGCTGCTGTATGTATTAAAGCGGTTTTCAAGCATTTCGCGTTGGTTTGTGTGATAGCTTCGGGTTGAATCAAAATCAACCTCTTGAAAAAGGATAAAATCGGGGTTATAACCCTCAACCTTTTTAGCGGCGGTGTTGATGCAGTTTATAACGCTTTCTTTACTTTCGGCCCACGACTGTGTGCCACCGTCCATAAAGAATGTAAAATCGTCAGTATAAGCGCCAAAGCCAAGGTTTTGAATAACGGCGGTATAGCTTTGACCGATTTTTACTTTTTCGGTGTTTTCGGTGTTTTTTGGAACGATTTTTTGGTTGTCGGGAATTCTTGAATAGCTAAAAACGACATAACCGACATATCCCGCAACAATTATAACGATAACGAGAAAAACTAAAAAGATTGCTTTTAAAATTTTCTTTTTCATATTCTCACCTTGTTTTAAAGTTTACAATTTAAGTTTAGCACAAATAGTTTAATTTATAAAGTATTTTTTTATTTACAAGCGACACTTTTGTTGATATAATAAATTGAATAGTTATGTAACGAGGTGGATTATGGATTATTTTGTAAACCCCGCTTGTTTTTCGGCGGCTTTCCCTGTACCGACAGAGGTTGCGGACAAGTATTTAAAGCTTGCAAAGGGCGAGCATTTAAAGGTTTTAATTTTTATGCTTAGAAATACTGCAACCCCGTTTTCTGAAAATGAAATTGCTGAAAATTTAGGGCTTACAGTTTATGATGTGCGTGAGGCATTGCTTTTTTGGGCAGATGCCGGTATTTTAATGTCTAAAAACGAAAATAATTCACTTGATACCGATAAAAAAGTTTATAAACAAATAATTAAACCCACCCGTGAAGATATTGCAATGCGGGGAAGTGAAGACCCTAAAATCAAGTGGCTTTTAAATCAGGCACAGGTGGTTTTTGGCCGAAATTTAAAATTCAGCGAAACCCAAACTTTAGTGTGGCTTTATGATGATTTAGGGCTTGATATTGATTTATTGTTTTTAATTGTTAACCATGCAAAAAATGTGGACAAGTTGAAAATTTCATACATTCAGTCCTTGGCGGTTGAGTGGCTTGAAAAGGGGATAGACACCGTTGCCGCCGCTGATGAGGAGCTTAAAAGCTTGGCTGAAAACGACCTTGCGTGGTCGGTTGTAAGGTCGGCATTTGGTTTGCCACCAAGAAAACCAACAAAAAAAGAAAAACAACTTTCGGTTTTGTGGGTTAACGAATGGCAAATTTCAAAAGAAATGCTTACTGCGGCTTATGATATTTGTGTTGATGCAAAGGGAAGTGTAATTTTTTCTTACATTGCAAAAATTCTTGAAGATTGGCACAAAAATGGAAATAAAGCAACTGAAAATGTTAAAAAAGAGCAAAAGCACGGTGCTGCTTATGACCTTGATTTGTTTGAAAAAATGATAAATTCAAAGGAATGAAATAAATGTTAACCAAAGAGCTTACATACAAAAAAGCATTTGAAATTAAAGGCGATAGTTTAAAACAAAAAACTGCAAAGCGTGATTTTATTTTAAAGTCACTTTATGTTGAAAACAAACGCCTTGCGGAAATTGATAATGAAATGTCATCTATCGGTGCGCAACTTGCTTTGACTGCGCTTTCGGGCAATAATGAAAAAATCGCGCTTTTGAACAAACGCTCAAAGGTGTTGGCGGCTGAAAAAAGCGCAATTTTAAAAAGGGCAGGCATTGGCGAAATTACCTATGATTGTATCTTGTGCCAGGACACAGGTTATGTTGGTGGCAAAATTTGTGACTGTGTTAAAAAAATCGCTGCAAAAGTTGTTTTGGAAGACCTTAACCAACAAATGCCTTTAGATGAATGTGCATTTGAAAATTTTGACCTTAATTATTACAGCAAGGATGGGGAAAATCCAAGAAAGCGAATGACATCTATCTTAAAGCTTTGCAAGGAATATGTTAACGGTTTTGACCCCGAAAAAGCTGAAAATCTTTTGTTTATGGGAAGCCCGGGTCTTGGTAAAACCCACCTTACATTAGCAATTGTGTCGGGTGTTGTTGAAAAGGGTTTTATGGCTTTTTACGGTCCTGCCGAAAATCTTTTCACCCTTGTTTCAAGTGAACGCTTTTCGGGCGAAAATAAGGGCAGCTATGAAGCAATGCTTCAATGCGATTTATTAGTAATTGATGATTTGGGAACAGAACTTTCAACCGAATTTTCAAAATCAGTTTTCTATAATTTAATAAACAGTCGTTTGCTTTCTAAAAAGCCGACTATTATTAACACAAACCTTACAATGAAAGAAATTGCCGACCGTTATGGCGAGCGTATTGCCTCACGCCTTATAGGTAATTTTAACGCCAATAAGTTTTTGGGCGTTGACATTAGACAACAAAAGTTTTTACAGGAAAACAGAGGGATTTAATTGCAAATTAAAAGATATTTTGCCGGCAGCTATGATGTTGCCGTTATAGGCGGTGGACATGCCGGTATTGAGGCCGCTTTGGCACCGGCACGACTTGGTTGCCAAACCATAATGTTTACAATAACAGCTGACTGGATTGGCAATATGCCTTGTAATCCATCAATTGGCGGCACTGCAAAGGGCCATTTGGTTCGTGAAATCGATGCTTTGGGTGGTGAAATGGGCAAAGCAGCCGATAAAAACACACTTCAAAGCCGTATGCTTAATTTGGGCAAGGGCCCGGCCGTACATTCTTTAAGGGCGCAAATTGACCGCCGTGCATACAGTGAATGTATGAAGCACACAGTGGAGTTGCAACCAAATTTAGATGTTAAACAGTGTGAAATTGTGGAAATTGAAAAATGTGAAGATGGTTGGCATTGTATTTCTAATTTAGGCGCCGAATTTATTGCAAAAACCGTTATTTTGGCAACCGGCACATTTTTGGGTGGCCGAATTTTTGTTGGCGAAGTTAATTTCGAAAGCGGTCCCGATGGGGCTTTTCCGTCTAATAAATTGTCTGAATGCTTAAAGAAAATTGGTGTGCCATTGCGCCGTTTTAAAACCGGTACACCTGCCCGTGTTATGCGTGATAGCATTGACTTTTCGGTTTTAGAAGTGCAAGCGGGCGATGAAAAGGTTGTTCCTTTCAGTTACCAAACCAAAGAATTGCCTAAAAACAAGGTGGTTTGTCATATTGGTTATACCAACGACCAAACAAAAGAAGTTATTTTAGAAAACATTAACCGTTCACCACTTTATTCGGGCGTTATTGAAGGTGTTGGTCCTCGTTATTGCCCAAGTTTAGAAGATAAAATCGTTCGCTTTGCGGATAAAAAACGCCATCAGTATTTTGTTGAACCTTGTGGCGAAAATACCGAAGAAATGTATTTACAGGGTATGTCATCCTCTCTTCCGGAAGAGGTGCAGGTTGAATTTTATCAAACAATGGATGCCCTTAAAAATGTTAAAATCATTCGTAACGCTTACGCTATTGAATATGACTGTATTGACCCGTCGGCATTAAAGGCAACCCTTGAAATGAAACAGTTTGACGGACTTTATGGTGCAGGTCAGTTTAATGGTTCTTCAGGTTATGAAGAGGCCGCCGCACAAGGTCTTATTGCAGGTGTAAATGCCGCTTTAAAGGTGCAGGGTAAGGAACCGCTTGTTTTGTCCCGTGCATCATCTTATATCGGCACTTTAATTGATGATTTGGTTACAAAGGGCTGCGCCGACCCCTATAGAATGATGACTTCGCGCAGTGAATATCGCCTTGTTTTAAGGCAGGATAATGCCGACGAACGCTTAACTCCCTTAGGCAGAGAAATAGGCCTTGTAGACGACGAGA
>JAZKYB010000051.1:0-20431 GCA_045611905.1 Acutalibacteraceae bacterium
CTATTACAGGCAACCGCAATGTGTTTATTGCCTATCCCGAATATGCTTGGCTTTTGTTTGGCAAATCTGTTCCTAAAAATATGACTACACCATCGGGCGAAGCAAAGAATGGTGGTAATCAAGACGGTAACACATCAACAAACACTTCTACCAATAATTCAACAAACACATCTACCAATACATCAACAAATACTTCTACAAATAATTCTGTTAATACATCAACTAACACTTCAACCGGTAATAACAGCAAGCCCGCAACAAACAGTTCGGCAAATGGTAGCACAAACAGTACTACTGAAAATAATGATAATGAAAACAGCAGTACCGAAAGTGGTGTTGGCGGCATTGCTAATAAACCGCAAAACGAAGGTAAACCATTCGACCCATCACAACTTGGTGGTTCAACTGTTCAAACCACAGGTGAAGAATTTGTATTTGAAGTGTGGATGTCAATTGTTCCAATTGCGGTTATAGTTGTTGCCGCAGCCGTGGTAGCATTTGTGATTATTCGCAAGAAAAGGGTGAAATAAATGCAAAAAAGGGGTCTTATAAGGTTTTTTTCAATAATACTTTGCATTGTTGCGGTTTTAATTATTTTACCAACTCTTTTTACAACTAATTTAAGGGTTTCTACTTCTAAAAGCGGGGTAGAAACACTTATTAACAAGGTAATTACAACTGATGTCATTACTGAAGATGGTGCTGGTGAAACCACTATAACAAACCAACTTACTGATATTATTCATCAACAAATAATCAGTAATTATCCTGAGCTTGATGCTGTTTCAAAGGAGCAAATTTCGGATTATATTCACAAAAGTACCTTTAAAAGTTTTTTTGCCGAAAAATGTTCATCAATTGTGAGCGATTTGTATAAGGGTGAGCCAACAACCAAGATAACTGATGAGGATATTGCCGCTTTAATTGATGATAACAAGTGGATTTTAGAGGAAAATAATATAGAATTTCCTGAAGAATTTAAAGATGAAATTATCACTTATATTGCAAAGTCGGAAGTTGTTAAAACTATAAACGAAAGCATTTTGCAAAACACTATTGCTGAGCATGAGGCGTGGAAAACGGTTAAAAATCTCACTTCGATAACAACAATAGTAATATCCTTTGTGGTGGTATTGTTAATTTTTGCGGGCATTTTCTTTATCAACTTTAAAACCCCGCAAAGCACATTGCTATATGTTGGTTGCACCACAGTTGTTACAGGTGTTACATATTTAATTATTTGGGCTGCGGCTAGGTTTTTACCACAGGTTTTAAACATTGCTGTTGGCAGTATGCAATATGTTTTTGTAACTGTAAATCACATTCTTAATACGGGCATGATAATTTCCATAATATTTATTGTGCTTGCAGTTGCAATGTTTGTTATATACGGAATATTGCAAAAGAAGAAAAAGGTTAATTTATAAATAAAAAGCCAAGTCGCAAGACTTGGCTTTTGTTATTTTCTATAAGAAAAATGGAAGTTTAGATTTTTAAAAAATTAAATTTTGGCAAATTGAATTGTTTTTTTACCTTGTTGCATTTATTGTTAGATGTTATAATATTTTATGATTAAAGGGGTGTTTTTATGAATAAAATATCTGCTCGTATATTGGCATTTGTGCTTTCTATATGCCTTTTTGTTTGTTGTACGGCTTGTGGCAAACTATCATCAAATTCTAACATTAATTCGCACAATTCACTTTCTACACCTGTGGTTGAAGATACATCATCGTTAATTTCAGAAGAAAATTCTTCAAATTCGTCAAAAAATAATTCTTCTAATTCATCTTCTAATAACACCACAAATAACAGCTCAACCAATACAAGCAATAATACAACAAATAATTCAAATAACAATTTGGGCAATACTTCAACAAGTGCATCAACTAACACTTCAAACAATGTTTCGTACCCAACAGTTAACGATTCTGAAAGACCCTATTATAAACCTACATCGGCAACACTTACTTTTTACGACACGGCAAATTCAAGCTATGGCTTTACTTGGAACAGTGAATTTAGCCCTATTGACCCCGTAATTCAAATTTGCGAAGGAAATACCTTTAATGAAAGCAAATGTAAGGAATATAAGGCAACCGTAAAATCCGAATCGGTTAATATGCCGCCTCTTAAAACTATTTATGTGTGCAAAACTTCGGTGGTGCTTAAACAAAACACAACCTATACATACCGTGCTTATGATAAAGGTGCGCTAATTTCAAGCGAAAATGCAACCTTTAAAACCTCTAATTTAAACGCCACATCATTTAAATTTGTTCATGCAAGTGATTCACAGGTAACAGGTGAAAGTGGCGATAATTCGGGCGCAGGCACAGGTGCATATTTTGGAAAAACACTTGAAGGCATTTTAAATGGTTCACCCGATTTTATGATTCATACAGGTGACTTTGTTCAGTATTCAAAATACGAAGGTTATTGGAAAAATATGCTTGATGTTAATGCTAAAAGCATAATGAAATTGCCCATTATGGCAATTTCGGGTAACCACGAAGCTTCTTCATACTATGGCGGAAGCAACGAAACCTTTAAGCATTTTAATATTAAAATGCCAACACAAGCAAGCACGACACGCGGTTTTTATTATTCGTTTGATTATGGCAACACAAGATTTATAATGCTTAACACCAATAATACAGTTGCAAGCGGTCTTGAAGCGGAGCAATGCGTTTGGCTTATAAATCAGCTTCAAAACAATAATAAAAAATGGACAATTGTGTCAATGCATAACCCAATGTATTCAGTTGGTAAATATGGTGCCAATCCCGAAAATAATGCAACCGCATTGGCTCTTAGGAAACAGCTTTCTAAAATTTTTGCACAATATAAGGTTGATCTTGTTTTACAAGGCCATGACCACGCATATTCTAAAACATATCCAATTACTGACAATGGTGTGGCAGATAAAAACCAAACCTATGAAACAATCAATTCGGTTAAATACACCGTTAATCCGACGGGCACAATTTATTCAATGCACGGTCCCGGTGGTGATCAAAGCCGTTCACCTTATAGTGTAGATAGCAATCTTTATGAAATTGCGGCAAAATCCAATACAAATTCGTGGGCTGAAATCAGCATTGATGACAACCGTTTAACTGTTGAAATTAAATATTATAAAAACGACAAAATATACACATTTGACAGGTATGGCATTATTAAAAGATAAACCCTAAAATTAAAACGGCAGAGCATTTAAAGCTTCTGCCGTTTTGTTTATTTTGCAAGTTTTTGCAGCGTTTCTTTAATGACTTTAAGCGCTTCGGTGGAAGAACTCATGCCATTGACTGCGGTTTCAATAGGGCACATACCGTCGCCCTTGCGGTTTATTATATAAGGCACTTTGGTTTCATAAAAAACATTTATATTGCGTTTTTCTAAAACCTTTTTACCTTCAACGCTTATTACATTGGCCCAAACCGATTTCACATTAAGTAACACATATAAGTGTGCCGCCCCGGCGCCAATGGTTTTATCAGCGGCACAAAAACCGCTAAAATCCTTACCGCTTTCTAAAAAATCCAATAGTGGTTTCACACCACGAAAATTAGAATAAAATTCTTCATTATCAGAACAAAGCACACAAGTGTAGCCGTTTTCTAACAATATATTTTTCGCCTTTAAAGTGTTGTTATTCATAATTAAAAATTTCTTTTCCTTATAAAATAGGGCACAACCAAAAGTTGCAAAATATAGCCCGGAATTGCCAACATTATTGCACTTAAAATGGCGGCGGCGGTTATGGTTGAGTTATTAATTATATAAACCGAAATCAAGGTTGCGGCTATGCGCACAATTCGGCTTAAAACCTGAACAATAACAATTTTTAAAAAGATATTTAATTTTTTGTTAGAAAGCAAACCCGCGAAAAGACCAAAAGTGATAAGCTCAATAATTATAAACGGCATTAAGGTTTCGGTTGGCATACCTGTTAATGCAAAACTGATGATAGGGGAAAGTACACCTGCGATTATGCCGCACAACCAATTGCTTTTAAAAGCCAAAATTAACACCGGCAAATACATTGGTAAAAACATTTGCCCAAATTTGCCGCCCATACCTGCCAAAACGCCAAAATAATGAAAAATTTGTGGCAAGGCAACGGAAGAAAACACAGCAATTAAAACGGATAAACAATTTTTTAATAATATATATAAGTTTTTGTTAATTATCTTTTGCATAAGCTACCCTCACAACTTGGCTATTTTTTCAAGTTGTTTTTTAATTTCAATATTTTGTGGACAAACATTTTCACACTTGCCGCATTTTATACAATCGGCGGCGGTGGGCTTGTCAGATGGGAATTCTTTTTTTGCTTCGCCACCGGTAATTTTTGCCGACAAATATTTGTTATACACATTAAAAAGTTCGGAAATAGGTATGTTATTAGGGCAAACTTCACCGCAATAATTACATTTTGTGCAGGGTATTTGCCTTACTTCGCGAATTATTTCACGCACACGGTCGGTTGCTTTGAATTCTTCTTCGGTAAAGGGGATAAATGGTGAAAAGGTGTTTAAATTATCCGTCATCATATCCATACTACCCATGCCCGAAAGCACCATAAACACTTCAGGATAGCTTGCAGTATAGCGAAGCGCATAAGAAGCATAACTTCCACCGTTTAAATCATCAAGCACCTTTGCTGCCTTTTCGGGCAGATTAACAAGTGCGCCACCCTTTACAGGTTCCATAACAATAACCTTTTTGCCGTGCTTTATTGCAACATCATAACAAGCTTTGCTTTGAATAGAAGGATCGTCATAATCAAGATAATTAATTTGCAACTGCACAACTTCAATAAAAGGTTGTTCGGTTAAAATTAAATCTAAAATATCAGCAGTGTCGTGGAAAGACATTGCAATGTGTTTAACCTTGCCTTGTTCTTTTAATTTTTTTACAATTTCAAAGGTGTGACATTCCTTATGCTTTGGGTAAGATTTGCGTGTTAAACAATGGAAAAGATAAAAGTCAAAATAATCAACACCGCAAAGCTTTAACTGGCTTTCAAAAAGCGGTAAAACATCTTCTTCCTTTTCAAAATACCATTCAGATAATTTGTTGGCTAACACAAAATCTTCACGGTTGTAACGTGCCGAAAGACAGTCACGAATAGCGGTTTCGCTTTTACCGTCAATATAGCCGTGGGCGGTGTCAAAATAATTAAAGCCCGCATCCATAAAAGCGTCTATCATACGGTTAAATTCGTCATAATCAACCTTATCACCGTTCATTTTAAGGCGCATACAACCAAAGCCAAAGTTCTTTTTAATGTTTTCAAAAGACATAATTTTACACCCCTTATCTTAAAAATAATTTTAACATAAGAACTAATTTTTTACAAGTTTTTTAAAGAAGGTGACAGTTAAAATAATAATCACTAAAATTGCAACGGCGTCGGCAATTGGTGCGGCCCAAAGCACGCCTTCTATACCTAAACCCGCGCTTTTATTTTCTGCCAAAGCCGATAAAATAATGGCCAAAGGCGCAAAGCAAACAATGTCACGCACAAGGGAAGATAAAGCGGCACGAACAGGTTTGCCAATTGACTGAAAGAAAATGGCCGTCATTTTAATAAGACAGGTTATAACTGTGAGTGACATATAAATTCTAAAGGTTTTTCTTGCAAATTCCATATATAATTCATCGCCACCGCCAAAAAGGTTTATTATGATGTCGGGGCACAGCTGGAAAATCAGGGTTGATGCCAACCCGACAATAAGCGTGGTAATTAAAACAATGCGATATGTTTTGCGAACACGGTCCCACTTTTGTGCGCCGTAATTATAACCAAAAATGGGTTGACCGCCAAGCACAATGCCAACAACAATATTGCAAACAACCGTGTAGACCTTGGTTTGAATGCTGAAAACCGAAATCGGCACATCCTGCCCATATTGTGAAAGCGCACCATAGTGTGCAAGTGTTATATTGCATACAAGTGACATAACAACAATCGAAATTTGTGTTATAAAAGTTGAAGCGCCAAGCGAAACAACCGTTTTAAGCACATTTTTATTTGGTATAAAGCTTTTTAAGGTTAGTTTAAAGGTTTTAGGTCGCAAAAAGTAAACTGCACATAAAATAAACGATGTTATTTGACCAATAGCAGTTGCATAGGCGGCGCCTTTAATGCCCAAATTGAATGTAAAAATAAAAAGTGGGTCTAAAATTAAGTTTATAACAGCACCCGAAGTTATTGCAAGCATTGCAAATGTGGGGCTTCCGTCAGCACGAATCATACTGTTCATAACATTTGCAAGTAAATAAAACGGAAACATAATTGCAATAATTTTAAAATAATCAACCGACAGGGTAAGGGTTTGATCCGAAGCGCCAAACATACGCATAAGCGGTTCGATAAATAAAAGACAAACAGTCATAAGCACAACGCTTATTATTGTGCTTGCTGCAATACCCGTGCCAACACATTTATGTGCACGGTCGGTATCACTTCTGCCCGAACAAATGCTTAAAAAAGCTGCCGCACCATCACCAATACACCAAGCAAAAGCATTTGCTATGCAAATTATTGGAAACGAAACTCCGGTAGCGGCATTTCCAAGATAGCCAAGTTCGCTGTTGCCGATAAAAATTTGGTCAACTATGTTATATAAAGCACTTATTAAAAGCCCCGTCACACAGGGAATAGAAAATTTAAGCAAAAGCTTAGAAATTTTTTCTTCGCCAAGCATTGAAATATCGTGGTTTTTATTCATATTTCCCCCTAAAAACAAAAAACGTAATAATCACTAAAGCCAATGGCTTATAGCAAACTATTACGGTAGTTCGTAGAAACATTCAACCAATTATGAATATATATAAGCAATATCTTTATTACCGAAACATTATAACACAGTAATATAACAAAATCAAGGGAATAAATGTTTTCGTTTGAGGTTGTGTGTGAAAATCCCCATACGGTAGTTGTTATGATTCTACCATAGGGGGATTTTTTGTGTTTAATTCAAGATATTTTTTTTATATTTTAGGGGTGTTGTGTTGAAGTTTCTTTTAAAAATAGTAATAAAATGCGAATAATCTTCAAATCCGCTTTCAAAACATGCTTCGGTAACACTTTTGTTTTGTCTTAAAAGCATACAAGACTTTGAAAGCTTTCTATCTTCAAGATATCTTTTTGGAGAGGTAAAAAGATACCTTTTAAAATATCTTTCTAAGGTGGTTACGCTTATATGTAAATCGTTGGAAAGCTGATTTATATTTTTTATATATGCAAAGTTGTTGTTTATATAATCTAAGATATCGATTAAACTTTGCGGTAAATTTTGATTGGTTTCATTTATGTTATATTGATTTAAACCCTTGGCTATGTATGATGTTATTTCGAAAAAAGTAGCCAAAGTTGATATGCGGTAAGAAGGATTGATGTTTGTTATTTTTTCGCATAGCTCTAAAAATTTGTTTAAAATATTTTTTGGAAGTCGAATAAGGTTGTTCTCACCCCTTTTTTTGTTTAACAAAAAATCAAAAAGTTCGGGATTTTCATGAGCAGAGAACATAATCCAATAGTGCAAATGGTCACTATCATCGTGATAGATGCAATGGTGATATTCATACGGTTTTACTATTATGATATCGCCGGGCTGTATATTGTAAATGTTTTTTTCAACGATAAAAGAAACATTTCCGCTTAAATTGACGTAAATCTCACATAGGTCATGTATATGTGGCGTACTGTTTCGCATAGGGGAAAGGGTTGTAATATTTAATTTGTTAATATTAACTGAGAATGGTTGTACAGTTTTTATTTGGATATTATTAGTAATTTTTAATCACCACACAAAATTTGCTGTGCTTATTTTATCATGTTTTTTGCATATTTGTCAATGAAAAATAGTCAGATAGTATGATAAAATATTCAAAAAGGATTATAGCGTATATTTTATTATTAAATAGTAAAGGAGATTTTATAATGAAAAGAAAAATCAGATTTGGAATAATAGGTTGCGGTCTTATGGGACGCGAATTTGGTTCCGCAGTTGCCAGATGGTGCCATTTGGCAGAAGATGTTGCTATGCCTGAAATTGTGGGTGTTTGTGATTTTAATCCTTCGGCGTTAGATTGGTTTAAAGATAATTTTAATACAGTAAAATATACTACAAACGATTATAAAGAATTACTTAACAAAGAAGATATTGATGCGATATATTGTGCTATTCCACATAATCTTCATGCAGAGGTTTATTGCGATATTATAAACGCCGGAAAGCACTTATTGGGTGAAAAACCTTTTGGTATAGATTTAGAAGCAAATGCACAAATTTTAAAAGCATTGGAAGAAAATCCAAATGTTGTAGTTCGTTGCGCTAGCGAATTTCCATTTTTCCCTGCATGTCAAGAGTTAATAAAATGGATTAAAGAAGACAAGTTTGGAAAAATTATCGAAGTGCGTTCTGGTTTCAAACACAGTAGCGATATGGATTTAAACAAACCAATAAATTGGAAAAGAATGATAAAATTTAATGGTGAATATGGATGTATGGGAGACCTTGGCATACATACTCAACATGTGCCTTTCAGAATGGGCTGGACACCTAAAAACGTATATGCTACGCTTTCAAATATTGCAAAAGAAAGACCGGACGGTAAAGGAAATATTGTACCTTGCGAAACTTGGGATAATGCAACATTAGTGTGTGATGTAGAGGATCAAAAAGGAGAAATGTTCCCATTATTTTTCGAAACCAAGAGAATGGCCCCCGGCTCTACTGATGAATGGTTTATAGAAGTTTATGGTTTGGAAGCTTCAGCAAAATTCAACAGTAACGATCCAAATGCGTTCTTCTATACGAATGCGGTGGGCAAGGAACAAGCATGGTGCAGGTTGAATGTTGGCTATAAGCCACAATTTAAAACAATAACCGGTGGTATTTTTGAATTTGGTTTTACTGATGCTATTTTGCAAATGTGGTGCTCATTTATGAAAGAAGTGTGTGGAGAAGAAGTGGATTTTGGTTGCTTTACACCTGATGAAACAAAACTTTCACATAAACTTTTAACATCGGCATTAATTTCGAATAAAGAAAAACGCGTGGTTTGGCTTAAAGAGGTTGATTAAATGAAATTTTGGGATTTTAAAAATTTAAATACCGATAAAATCGGCAATATGTCGCAGGTGGCAAGTATAAGACACTATGAATTCAAGCAGGGCAAAGCAAAAGGTGTTGAAGCTTTAGAATTTAATACCGGTTCGGGGTTGAATTTTACAGTGTTACCCGGACGAGGCATGGATATTGCTTGGGTTTCGTATCGTGGCATACCGATTAGTTATATTTCTAAAACAGGGATAGTTTCACCTTCTTATTATGAAAGCACGGGAATGAATTGGCTTCACAATTTTTTTGCCGGCGCCTTGACAACATGCGGGCTCTTGAATGTCGGAGGGCCTAAAACCGTGACACATCCTGTTATTGGAAATCGCGAATATGGTCTTCATGGAAGAATTTCGAATTGTGCTGCTGAGCAGGTTTCGGTTTACGAAGATTGGGAAGATGATAAATATGTTATGAAGGCCTTGGGTTTGATGAGTGAGGGTATACTTCACGGGGAACATCTTACCTTAAGACGTGAAATAACAACATCATACGGTAGTAATGAATTTTCTATATGTGACACTGTAACTAATTATGACGCAAAACCTCAAAATATAAAACTTCTTTATCATATAAATTTTGGGTATCCGTTGTTGGATGGTGGCACCAAATTGGTTGCCGATTCAGTTGATATAGTACCACAAAACCAAGATGCAAAAAATGATATGGATGAGGTATTCACTTTTGCGGAGCCGGTTCCTAATATAACCGAAAGATGTTATGCACATAAGTTTAAGTCTGACGATGAAGGAAATGTTAAGGTTGCAATAGTTAATGACGATTTAGAATTGGGTGTGGTTATTGGTTATAATGAAAATCAACTTCCTTTTTTCAACCAGTGGAAAATGCAAAATACTAAAGAATATGTTATGGGACTTGAACCTTGTACTGCATTACCGGGCGATGAAAATGCCGAGTTAATGCTTTTACCAAATCAAAAGAAAACTTTTATGATTACATATAAAATTTTAAGCGGTAAAGAAGAGATTGACCAATTCAAAAGCGAAATTGGTGAAAGGTAAAACATTATGGATTTCGATTTTTTGAAAATTATATCTAAAAAGTGCAGATATGATATTGTCAGAATGATTTCTAATGCAGGTTCCGGGCACGTTGGCGGTTCTTTATCATCTATCGATATTTACGTGCTTTTAATGGCTATGATGGGTGAAAATGATAGATTTGTTGTTAGTCACGGGCATTCGGCTGCGGCAGTATATTCCGCACTTGGAAACTATGGATATTGTGATGTTGAAGAAGCAGTTGCTCGTTTTAGAAAGGAAAAACCATACGAGGGACATCCCTCAGTTCAAGTGAACGGCGTCGAATGGTGCAGTGGTGCTCTTGGGCAGGGATTATCGGTTGGTTGTGGTTTTGCTTTAGGAAAGAAAATTTCTAAAGAATGCGGTAAAGTCTTTGTGGTAATGGGTGATGGCGAGCAGCAAAAAGGCCAACTTCAAGAAGCAAGAGAATTTGCAGTAAAATATAAACTTGATAATTTGGTCGCAATTGTAGATTTTAATGGATTGCAGGCAAGCGGTAAAGTGTCCGATATTACACCACAATCATTGGCCGACAAATATAACATGTCCGGATGGAAGACGGTAATTGTTGACGGGCATAATTTTGAAGAACTATATCATGCTTTGCAGGATGAAGATGGTCCGGTATGTATTTTGGCCCAAACAGTTATGGGTAAGGGAATAGCAGAAATAGAAAATGATTATAACTATCACGGAACAGTGATATCACAAGACCTTAAAAATAAGGTATTGGCTGAATTAGAACTTACCCAACAAGAAAAAAGTATAATAGCAAATGTCAAAAAAGTTAATCGAAAGCAGTATGATGCTCCCGTTATTGATTTTAAAAAAGGTAGGGAGTATTCTATTGGCGAAATGGTTGATGTTAGATCAGCAATGGGTAATGCACTTGAAGATATTGCAAAGGAAAACCCAAATGTTGAGATGGCTGCACTTGACTGTGATCTTGAGGGGTCAGTAAAACTTTCGGGGTTTAAGTCAGTAAGACCGAAAGGATTTGTAGAATGTGGCATTGCTGAACATAATGCAGCTACGGTTGCAGCCGCTTTATCTAAATCGGGTTTTGTTGCTATTCATGCGGACTTTTCGGTATTTAATATCGCCGAAACATACAGTCAAAATCGAATGGCTGATATAAACGGAGCACCTGTAAAATTGTTTTGTACACATGCAGGGTTAGATGTTGGTGAAGACGGAAAAACACATCAGTCAATAGATTATTTAAGTCTTTTAAATAATCTTTATGGTTTTGAAGTTTTTGTGCCTGCCGATGCTAATCAAGCCGACGAAGCTGTAAGATATGCCATGTCGATACCTAAACCTGTGGCTATTATTGGTGGTCGTTCAAAGCTTCCTGTTTTAAGTATTAACGGTAAGAAGCTTGAATTTGAATATGGAAAAGCAGATATTTTAAAAGACGGCAAAGATGCGTTTATCTTAACCTACGGCAATTTAGTTCATAAAGCTGTAAAAATAGCTGACCAATTAAATGATGAGGGTGTTTCGATTGGTGTATTAAATCTTTCAACACCTTGTAAAATTGATGAGTTAGCTATTCTAAAGGCGGCTAAGACAGGTCTTTTAATTACATATGAAGATCATAATGTTAATACCGGAATAGGTGGCAGCATTGCAAAAATAGTATGTGAAAATACTGTTAAGTGCAGGGTTAAATGTTTTGGTGTAAAACACTACGGTAGTTCTACTTCACCATCCAAGTTGTATGAGCAACAAGGTTTGGATGAAGCTACAATAAAAAATGAAATTAAATTATTATTGAAGGAGAAATAATTATGCAAAAAGTAAAAATTGGATTTGTACCATCAACTTGGGAATCTTGGGACGGTAATCAGTACACCGGAAAATTAGCAGGTAAAATGCGTGCAAGATGTTTAGAGGCATTTAAGCAAATTCCCGGTCTTGAAATTGTTGTGCCTTCCGAAGATTTAACCGAAGACGGATGCGTAGGAACAGTTGAAGAAGGCGAAAAGGTTGCTGAACTCTTTATCAAAGAAAATGTTCAAGGTATCATAATCGGCAATATGAATTTCGGTCTTGAAATTGCTGTAAGTGCATTGTTGGCTAAAATTCGTAAGGATATGCCAATACTTCATTTTGCTACAAAGAGCGGCGAATATTCTAAATTTGGTAATCGTGCAACTGATACATGGTGTGGTCAGTTTATGACTTGTTCTGCTATTAGAAGAAGAGGCTTTAAGTTTGAACATATTATTACTTGCAACCCAGAAGACGAAATATTTAGTCAAAAGGTTGAAAGCTTTACTCGCGCTTGTAATGCCATTTCAAATTTTGTTGGCGCAAGAATTCTTCAAGTTGGCGTAAGACCCACAAAATTTGAATCACAGTTCTATAGCGAAGAAGATTTAATGAATAAGTTTGCTCAAACAGTAGTGCCTGTGGATCTTGCAACTGCATACGAATATATGGATGCAATTTCATTAGATGATCCTGAAGTTTTAAGAGTTGCTGAAGACATTAGAAGTGGTGCGGATGCAATTTGCGATGAAATACCAAACGCTATATTAAATCAAGCTCGTTTTGAATTAACTTTAATTAAATTAGCTAAAGAACATAATTGCAAAATCATTTCTTCAAGTTGTTGGGAAACATTACAACACAAATACAATATTGCTGCTTGTTCTACCTTCTCTCGCTTGAATTCTCAAGGATATTCAGTTGGTTGCGAAGTTGATACAATGGGCGCTATTACCATGCATATTTTAAACAATTGTGCTCTTGGTCAAACACCGGCAGACTTCATTGACTGGACTGATTTACATCCAACAGAACCGAATGTATGGTTGGCTTGGCATTGTGGAAATGCAGCTTGTGAGTTATGTGCTTCAGATTGCAAAAAGCAACTTATGATGAATGAACGTTTGGGACTTTGGAGCCCAACCTGTCATGGCTCTATGGAATTCCGTATGAAGGATGGCCCCGTAACATGTGCTCGTATGGTAGAGTATGGCGGTAAATTTAGCATATTCTATGGAACCGGTGAAGCTGTTGATATAGGACCTATGACTAGAGGTGCTTATGCGTGGATCAAGGTTAACGATGTTGCCGATTGGGAACAAAAAATGATCGATGTTGGCGTTATTCACCATGGTGTACTTATTCACGATCCAAAGGTTGCAGATGCTTTAGCAATGTTCTGTAAGTTTATGGGTATTGAGGCAGTTAGAGGCGCGTAATTTATTGCTTTCAGGAGGATAAAAATGAGAAAAATTATATTACAAGAACCTTATAAAATGGAATTGGCAGAGTGTGAAGCGCCCATTCCTGCTGATGAACAAGTACGAATTGCGGTTAAAAGAATAGGAATTTGTGGCTCTGACCCAACTATTTATAGAGGTTTGCATCCCTATGTTTCATACCCACTTGTACCTGGTCACGAAATTTCAGGTGTTATTGATATGGTGGGTAAAAACGTTAGCGAAAGCAGAATAGGTGAGAGAGTAACCGTTATACCACATATCGTTTGTAAAGAATGTGATATGTGTGAAAGTCATACATATAATTTTTGTGAATCTTTGCGTTGTACAGGTGCAGAAGCAGATGGCGCAATGTGTGATTATTTTTGTATTTCATCAGAAATGGCTATCGCTATTCCGGATGAAATGAGCATAGATGATGCGGCATTAGTTGAACCTGCTTGTGTTGCTTATCACGGAGCAAAAAGAGCTTCTCTCACAAAAGATGATACCGTTTTAGTTGTTGGTGCCGGACCAATTGGTGTTTTTTGCATGCAAAGTTGTTTTGCATTGGGAGCTAAAAAAGTATATATTGCAGATATGGATGCTGAAAGACTTGCTCTGGCTGAAAAATTAGGCGCAAGTGGAACTATTGATGTTTCAAAAGAGGATTTGGCAACAGGCCTTAAAAGGTTGAACGCTGAAAAAATCACAGTATATTATGACTGTGTTGGCGAAAAAGGTACAGTTCTCAATAATATTTTAAGCATTGCTCACAGGGGTTCACGTATTGTGGTTGTGGGTGTTTTGCAAAACAAATATGTTATTGAAAAGCTTCCTGATTTTGTTCAACATGAGTTAGCTTTGTTTGGTACTACTATGTATGTTCCACAAGACTATGTTGAAATGATTGATTTTATGAGCAGAGGCGTTATTAGAACCGAAGGTATGATTTCTCATAGATATGGCCTTGCTGATATTCCATATGTTTTGGATATGATTGATAAAAGAAAAGAAAAGACCTTTAAGGTTCTTATCGATGTTAATGATTAATTATAAAATTTTTAAGTGTTAGAGGTAAGTTATGGTAATTGGCGGTCTTGATGTTGGAACAACAGGTTGTAAAGTTGTTTTATACAATGAAAATGGATTGTTGTTAGACACATTTTATAAAGAATATAATGTCGTTCGAAAGAATGGACAGCATGAAATGAACTTCGACGATGTTAAAAACGGAGTTTTGCTTTTGCTCAAAAATGCTGTAAAGAAATATAAAATAGATGCATTGGGCGTTACGAGTTTTGGTGAAACCTTTGTCATGTTGGATGAAAACGATAACATTTTAGCGCCGTCTATGCTTTATACTGACGCACGAGGCGAAGAAGAATGTAAATCGCTTTGTGATAAACTTGGTATAGAGCGAATTACCTTCCTTACCGGTGCTAAACCGCATGCCATTTTCAGTATTTCCAAAATGATGTGGCAAAAGGAAAATAATCCTGAAGTTTTTTCAAAATGCAAAAGGGTCCTTTTGGGTGAGGATTTTATCGTCTACACTCTTACAGGCATAGCCCAAATAGATTATTCACTTGCTGCAAGAACAGGTGCATTTGATATTGAAAAGAAGTGTTGGATAGAAGAAATTTTCAATACTGCAGGAATCGATGTATCTATTATGTCGGCACCGGTTGTTGCCGGAACTGTTGCGGGTAAAACAACCGACGAAATTAAAAATATTCTTGGAATAGATTATGATATCACAGTTGTGAACGGTTGTCATGACCAAATTGCAGGAATGATAGGTTCGGGTATTTTTGAAACAACTCAAGCAATGGACGGTACAGGAACAGTTGAATGCATCCCTGTGATTTTAAAAGAAAAACCAACAGATATGAAATTCTATGATTGCGGATATTCGGTTGTTCCTTATCTTGATGGCTTATTTGCTTGCTATGCACTTTCATTTACCGGTGGTGCTACTCTTAAATGGTTTAGGGATAATTTTGCCGAGTTAGAAAACCAAAATGCTGAAAAAGAAAACAAAAATATATATGCCGAACTTGATAAATTGGTTCCCAATAAACCAACGGGCATACTTGTTTTACCTCATTTTGCAGGTGCTGCAACTCCTTATATGGATAACGGTTCAAAAGCGGCTTTTATTGGCATTACACTCGAAAACACTAAATATGACCTTTACAAAGCTTTGATGGAGGGTACCTCCTATGAAATGCTCTTAAACTTTAATACAATGAAATCTTTAACAGGTGAAATTAAAGAAATTAGAGCAACAGGTGGAGGTGCTACATCGGATGTTTGGTTGCAAATAAAGGCAGATATTTTAAACACAGAAATCACTGCACTTTCTTGCAATGAAATCGGTGCCACCGGTACTGCCGTGCTCGCGGGAGTTGCAATGGGCAGTTATGCTTCTATTAAGGAAATAGTTCCCCAAATGGTAAAACTGCGCAAGGTGTTTGCTCCTAACAAAGAAAACAGCGAAGTATATGCAGAACTTTACAAAAAGTATGCTAATGTCTATAATGCAGTAAAGGGATTATAGTAGGTAATCAATAATATTGATGATGCGTTTTTAAAAAATGTAGGTTAATTGTAGGAAAATACCTTTAGGAGAGTTTTAAATGTTAGTTAATTTAAAAGAAATACTTGAAATTGCTGAAGAAAAAAAGATTGCGATTGGGTCATTTAACACACCTAATATGACAAGTCTTCAAGCAATTATAGGTGCAGCAGAAGAACTTAACCAACCTGTAATTATAATGCATGCACAGATTCATGAAGAAATGGGACTGTGCAAAATGGAAGAAATTGCACCTGTAATGGTTATGTTTGCTAAAAAAGCAACCGTTCCGGTATGTGTTCATCTTGACCACGGAACTGATGTTGATTATGTAAAAAGAGGGTTGGAATTAGGTTTCACATCTGTTATGTATGATGGCTCAACACTTTCTACCGAAGAAAATGTTGCCAACACCAAAATTGTTGTTGAAGAAGCCAAGAAATATGGCGCTTCGGTTGAGTCTGAAATAGGTTCAATGGGTGCGCATGAAGGTGGCGGAGGCAATGAAGCTTCTATCTACACCGACCCTGATGCTGCAGTTAAGTTTGTTGCAGACACCGGTATTGATGCTTTAGCTTGTGCTTTTGGTACTGCACACGGATTTTATAAAGATACACCAAAACTTGATTTTGAAAGACTTTCAAAAATCGATAGTCTTATTGATGTGCCGATTGTTATGCACGGTGGCAGTGGTGTTAGCGAAGAAGATTATCGCGAAGTAATTAAGCGTGGTGTTAGAAAGGTTAATTACTATACATATATGGCGAAAGCCGGCAGCGATGCGGTTTCTAATAAGGAATATTCTCAGTTCCATGATGTATTGATTGATGCCAAAAAGGCAATGAAAGAGAATGTTAAAAAGGCGATAACTGTTTTTTCCGGACTTTAAACTTTTATATGCAGTAATTGTTCTCAAAAAATTACAAATTCATATTATAAAAAACCGATGAGAAATTTGAATTTCTCATCGGTTTTTCTTATTACAAATATAAATTTTTATTTCTAAATTTCAGTGGCGGAAGTCCATACTTTTTCTTGAAAATTGTATACGTCCAACTTATATTTTCAAAACCGCATTCATAACATAAATCTAAAATTGACAAATCGGTGTTTATAAGCGAATTTGCAAGGTAATTAAGGCGTAAATCGTTTATATATTCGGGTATAGTTTTTCCATAATGCTTTTGAAGAGTTCTTCCTAGGTGCGCCCGTGATTTGCCGCTTAGTGCAACCATATGTTCAGGTGGTTTTGAAAAGTTTTCTATTTTTTGCATTTTAGCATCTAATTGTTGAAGCCAAAGTGGTATTTCTTTGGCGGTAAGAAGACTTTCGTTTGCAAATTTTGAAAAGTATTTAGTGAAAATTTGAAAAAGTAAAATGCGCGATCTGTATTTAAATGCCTTGACATCGTCGATTTGTATAGAATTAAGTTTTGTTATCTGATGCAACAACCAATTTTTATCCGTTTCTTCAAGAATAATGCTTGGTGGAAATTTTTCACTAAGCAATTTTTCGGAATAAAAACCATCACTTAAAAAAGAAAACAAGCTGGCAAGAATATCCTCAGTAAAGGCAATGTTTATAAAAGAAAGTTCTTGCTTTGCGGATTTCGAGTAATAGTGAGAATCATTTTTTCGAATAAAAACCAATGTGTTTTTCTTTAAAATAAATTTTTCATTATTAACGAAATGAACCACATTATCCGAAAGTGTTAAGAAAATTTCATAATAATCGTGGTAGTGCATTTGAAAGTTTTCGCTATTGCCCCAAACAGAACGGCAACGAAAACCGGTTGACATATCTATTTCTATATTTGCTAATTGCAGTATAGGTTTCATATTACCACCTCAAAATTATTTTAAATCAATCTTTTCAAAATGTCAATATCGTATTAAAACAATAAAATGCCTAAAATATAGACTCGAATATCGTATTAACAAAATAATTATTTATAATAGCATAAGATTTTTTATTGTATCAATGATATAATAAAATTAAAATTTAAAAGGAGAGGTTGCTCTAATGAAAAAGGTACATATAGTTACATACACTCACTGGGACAGAGAATTTCGTTGGGAATTTGAAAGAACAAGAATGAGACTTGTCGACCTTTTTGATAATCTTTTTGATATTATGAAGGCCAAACCCGACTACCGCTCTTTTCTTTGTGATGGTCAGTTAACACTTATTGAGGATTATCTTGAAATACGTCCCGAAATGGAAGAAACCGTCAAGAAATATGTGAAAGAGGGCAGACTTGAGATTGGCCCTTGGTTTACTTTGCCTGACTGTGCACCAATTCAGGGTGAAAGTGTTGTAAGAAATTTGCAATTTGGTGTTAAAGAATGCAAGAAATATGGCGAACCATTAAAATGCGGTTATAACGTATTTTCATTTGGTCAAATAGGACAACTTCCACAGATATATAAAGATTTTGATATTGATTCGATTATCTTTTATAAGTATATGGACCCCAAAAAGTCAAAGTATCACGAGTTTATTTGGGAATCACCAGACGGTACAAAGGCAATGGCATCTCGCTTAGGACCAGAAGCTCGTTGGAATTTCTTCTTTGCAGGTCATATTCCAATTGTTTATGACAAAGATGCTTGGCATAAGGATTGGCAATACACTTGGGGTGATTTTGGCAAGGTATTCCATACCGCCAACCCCGATGATTATGGTTGGTTTTATGATATTCTTGACCCTGAAACCAGTTATCATCCCGAAAATCTTCGCAAGGGAATGGAAAGAGCATTAAAGACGGTTGAGGGAACTGCCGCTCCGGATTGTGTGCTTATGTTCGAGGGTACAGACTTTACTGAACCCCATCCACTTACTCCTGAAATTATCAAAGCGCTTCAAAAAGAATATGAGGGCGAACTTGAGATCGTTCATTCAACACTTGCAGATTATCTTGAAGAATTAAAGGAAAAATTAAAAGATGTAAAAGATTTGGATACTGTTAAAGGTCCTATGCGTGACGGCCCTGTTGGAAGTATTCATACTGATGTATTTTCGACCCATCCAGAGGTTATGATTGAAAATTCTCATTCTGAAAATACACTTATCCGATATGCAGAGCCACTTTCTACACTTGCTTGGAAGCATGGCATTTCAAAATATCCCGATACATATTTTGAAAAAGCTTGGAAATTGCTTTTCCAAAGCCACGCTCACGATTCTATGCACGGTTTAGGTCCTAAGACTCTTGCTGACGGTGAAATTGCAAGACTTGAGCAAGCCGGAATTATTGCTAAGGGTATGGAACGTAAGGGTCTTGAAAACATCACCAAAGAAATTGATACCTCAAAGGTTAATGACACTGAATATTTCTTGGCTGTTCATAACCCATCTTCCTTTGCAAGAAGTGAAATTGTAGAAGCTTATGTGGATATTCCCCGTGATATTATTCTTAAATATGTAATTATTGAAGATATGAACGGCAATCCCGTTAAGGTTCAAGAGGTAGAAAGACAAAGCAATGTAAGAGCCGGTATTTATCACCCCAGAAGCCGTAACATGCCTTATTACTGCAATAAAGTTCATCTTTATTTTGAAGCTGAAAATATTCCTGCAATGGGTTATAAAACCTTTAAAATTAAGTGGGCAGAAAAGAATATATATCCTTATCCTCATGAAGATTGGGATGCTCCGAGAATTTTAAGTAACAATATGCTTTGTGGCGTTAATGAAGCTCAAAATGAGTTTATTCGCGTAAAGGTTAATCCTGACGGTACAGTAAATATCACAGATAAAAATACCGGCAAGGTTTATGAAAATCTCAACTACTTGCTTGATATGGGCGATAGGGGAAATATGTGGTCTTATGACAATATTCCTTGTGATAAAATCATTTCAAGTCTTGGTGCAAATGCAGTAGTTGCTACAACCGTGAACGGACCTCTTGCTGTTAAATTTACGGTTGATTATAAGATGACATTACCTAAAGAATATGACTTTGCAAAGCAACTTCGTAGCGAAAACACTGTAGAAATGCCTGTTCATGTTGAGATGACACTTAAGAAAGGTTCAAAGTATCTTGAGGTTGTTACAAATATTGATAACAAAGCAAAAGACCATTATTTAAAGGTTTGTATGCCCACCAACTTAAATGCTGAAAAAACCTATGCAGAAGGTTCGTTTATGGTTGCGGAATATCCTGTAAGACCATCAATTGACGGTGATGTAAGAGGTAATGAACTTGCCCGTCATCCATTCCAACTTTGGTGCGATTTGGCAGACAACAATAATGGTTTCGCAGTTCTTAGTGATGCTACTAAAGACTATGAAATATTAGAAGATAGCGAAAATCAGACTATTGCTATGGGATTAGTTCGTTGTACAAGACTTAGAATTGCTTGTGACAATCGTTTGTGGATGGAATATCCGGGTGACGAAAGTTCACAGTCACTTCGTGAGTTTACATACAGATACGCATTTATGCCTCATGCAGAC
>JAZKYB010000052.1:0-1465 GCA_045611905.1 Acutalibacteraceae bacterium
ATAAAAAAGAATGTCCCCGGCAAATAAGCCCATTTAAAATTCCAATCTAAATTTTCAAAGCCAAATAAATTATTCACCCTTAAAACAAAAGGCCAACTGTTTAAAACTTCTTTAATTTTAAGTTGTGGTATGCGTGTAATAACCAATATTAATGCCACCAAAAAATAAGGTGTCCACGCTTTTATAAGTGAAATTTTCGTGTTTTCATTTTGCTTTAATTTTTTAACTAAACCTTCAGTTTTAACGCCTTCAAAATCCCAAATATTTTTTGGCACTAAAAACCCAACTTTTGCGGCAAAAACCGTTAAAATTATCGAAATTAACGCACCTAAAAGCGATGCAAATTCATATCCTAAAAGCAATGTTATTAAAAGCATCGGCACTGTAAAAGAAAGACCGGTGAAAATTGCAAATGGCAACACCTGAAAAGCGGGTTTAAAAGATTTTTCTTTGGCAAAAATTTTGGTTGTAAGCATTACAACAATTAAAGGTAAGAAAGTACCGACTGCGAAATGAATAATTGCAGTTGTAACTGTAAAACCGCTTGTGAAATTTTGATTATTTGAAAGCCCTAATGCATTAAGTGCGGATGTTACAGGTGTTCCAACCGCACCAAATGAAACGGCGGTAGAATCGCAAATTAGTGCTATCATAACAGCACAAAACGGCGGAAAACCAAGTGACACCATTAACGGTGCCGCCAATGCTGCAGGTGTGCCAAAACCTGCAGCCGCTTCGATAAACGAACAAAACGAAAACCCTATAATAAGCGCTTGAATTCTTTTATCGGGGCAAATATTCATAAAACCGTTATTTATGGCGGTCGCCCCACCCGAAAGTTTTAAAGCATTCATAAGCAAAATTGCGCCAAATATTATAACAAAAATATCTAATGAATTTAATGCCCCAAAAACCGAAACTGCCAAAAGTGAAACAATATCAATTTTTAATGAAAATATCCCAATGAAAAGCGCCAAACACCAAGATAAAATAAGACACCATTTGGCTGATAAATTTAAAAATAACATTAAACAAATTGTTAAAATTATAGGTAAAAATGAAAGCAACTGCATTAAATACACCTTCCTGTTTAAATAATTTTTTATCCAACAGGCGTATTTATGCATTTTAAAGCAAATAATTTATATTATAATAAAAAATGTTCATAACGGTCAAGTCCGTTATGAACATTAAAAATGGTGCGGGTGACAGGACTTGAACCTGCACGCGTAAGCGCTAGCTCCTAAGGCTAGTGCGTCTGCCAATTCCGCCACACCCGCAAATTAACATTTATTCAATTTTTAGCAACTACTTTATTGCAGCCGCACTCTGCGTGACTCTTGCGGTGCCCAAAGTTTAAAACGGCTTGGAGCGCCTATAAACTTTGACCGCTGCGCCTTTTCGTTTTCGCTGTATCGTCCACAGGACGCGCTCAAACTTAAAGCTGCCAATTCCGCCACACCCG
>JAZKYB010000053.1:0-4501 GCA_045611905.1 Acutalibacteraceae bacterium
GACAAAAACGGTTTTACCGCAACTGTAAGCCGCGATAAAGCAAATTTAGTATTCTTTTCTATCCCTTATGATGAAGGTTGGAGCGCAACCGTAAATGGCAAACCCGTTGAAATCGAAAAGGTTAATGTCGGCTTTATGGCGGTTGAAGTGCCCGAAGGCGAAAGCACAATTCGTTTTGATTATGAAACCCCCGGGCTTATAACCGGTCTTGGTATAACTCTTTGTGCAACACTAGTATTCCTTATATACTTTATAATTTGGGTGTTTATAAGCCGCAAAAACTCACCGCAGGTTGATTACCCCGAAGGCGACGAAATGCTTGAAACTTGGCTTGAAATTGAACTTTCACAAAGAATTGAGCAAACCGTAAAATCAAAAAAACAAAGCATTTTAGATGATATACCGGGCACAGAAATGCCGGACCTTTCAGAAAACTTTGAAGGCGGTTTCAAAATAAATACCGACTTTGATGATAACGACGAATAATAAAAAAATACACCGCAAAGTTTTAAACTTTGCGGTGTAATTTTTTATGACAATGTGAATTCTTTGTTATTTGCGGCGTTTTCAACATATTCACGCATACGGATAACATCAGTAGCATTTATTTTACCTATCATTTCACCGTCAACGCTATATTGATACTTAGTGTCGCTTATGCGGTAAAATTTAACCACCGTTGACTTTTTGCCCTTTGCGCTGTAATTAAATGTAAGCTGATATTCGGGCGTGCCGTTAACATTTTCAATTGCGAAATCGCTTGCTTCAAGCGAAATGCAATAAAGATAAAATTCTTGGAAAATGCTTGCGTTAAGCTTTTTGCCGTTATAAGTTATAACATATTTTTCTTCGGCGTCATCGGCTGCATCAACCTTTATGTCAAACTTATATTGCTTGCCTTCGGCAACAACATCAAGACCATTTAAGTCATCAATTGAAACTAAGGCAACCCATGGTGAATAAAAGCTTACGGTGTCACACTTAAATAATTCAAGAGCTGTTTCTTCAACCTTTAAAATAAGTTGACAGTCAGTATGCCAAACTGCATATCCGCCATCGGATTGTTTTTTGAATTTAAATGAATAAGAATAATCGTCGAATTTTGCGTTTAAAGTAATGTCGGGTGAATTGAATCCTAACGCATTAAGTGTCTTTGCGCTGGAATCTAATGCATAAGCGCCCGCTACCGCAATACCGGTATTATAAGGTGTCATAACGTGTTCAACATTGTTAGCAATTCTTTCAACTGGTGATGTTATGAGATATGGCACAACATCGGAAATATCCTCATTATTATTTGGAACAAAAACAACGCCGTTACCAAAGTTTTTACCTGTAATAGTTAACTTGTCAAAGGTGGCAACTACACCATTTGCCAAATATTTGCTATATTTGTCCCCAAGTTCTATAGGCAAAATCGATTCGGTATTTGCTAAATCTAATGCAGTAAAGGTAAGTTTTGTATCTATATCTCCCGACACAAGATAAATTTTATCTTGTGTGGAAAGTTTTACATAAACACCACTGTTATCAGGTGACTTATCACCAATAATCACCGAAAATGTTGTGTCGTCGCTCTTTAAAACTTCTGCCTTGACTTGTGGGTTTTCAAGACCACATTGTTCGGCGGTTTTTGAAGTAATTTCACGAAGTGCCGAAATATTTAAAACATTAGCAGTAATGTCTGAAAGGGCGGTTTGTGAAATTACATCATCTTTATAATCGTTTAATGACCAGGTATACACCTCTTCGCCATCATCGTTCTTGGAAACGGCATTTTTTATATCAAAAGTGCCATTTTTATTGGTCAAGGTGATTTTTTTAATATTTTTGTCAGCCATTTCTAAAACGGTTATCTTGGCAGTTGTTGTGTTGCCGTCATCTTCCATTTTGGGAATAAGCTTAACAACCGCAAACACACCACAAATTAAAATAGCCACCGACAAAAGCCCGGCAATAACCGTTAATAAACGCTTTTTACCATTGCCTTTTTTGCCATCAGCAACAGTTTTATGCGAAAGTGGGTCGGAAAATATAGTAGAAACTTCTTCTATTTCCGAGGTGTTTATATTTTGATTTTCGTCAAAATTGTTCATTATGAGTTCTTTCTCCTAATATATACATATACGCCGGCAGCAACTACCATAATTGGTATAATGCCAACAAATATAATAGACATTACATTGCGCGAACTTTCGGTTACAGAAGCGGCAAAGCTTTGATTTTCAATAGTTTTTGAAATGAAAGAAATACCTGTTTTTTCCGCACCGACTGCACGTTCAGCCACTTGGAAAGCAATGTCTTTATTTGAAATGTCGTTGTATTCACTGTAAGTACCGTGAATGAATTCAGTACTGCTAAAAGCAAAAACATAATTTTCAATTAAGTTGTTATCATCATCATAATCATAACGCTTTGCTTGCATAACAGTTGCAAGAGTTTGCTTTGTGTATTTATCAGCGCCTGTCCAGTTGTTTGAAGTGCCAACAGGGGCAGCCACAACCGAATCAAATGTTGATATAAGTTTAGTGGTTGTAATTTTTCCTTTTTGGTCAAATGCCGCCTTAAGTGGTACATTATAACCTGTAATACACATACTGATATTATTTAAAATTTCATCTTCTACCATTGGGTAAGAACCTAACACTGTTGGTTCGTCAGGTATATGGTTTTGAGAATTTGTTTCAAAAACAATACCTTCCCCTACTTCAATCCCCCATTGTGCAAGGAAAGAATAAAGGTTTTTAAGATATGGCGCTGCAGCATCTGCAAAGAAAACAAGACCTTTGTTATATTTGCCATCATTATCAAGGAATTTTGATAAAACTTCTAATTCGCTTGCAATAAAGTCACTTGTAGGTGCAACAATGAAAACTGCATCATATTCGTCTGACAAACTATTTATAATACTGTCAGAAATAACATCAACTTGATAGTTGTTTGTTTCTAAAAGGTTGATATAAGAATCGGTGTAATTTTGCTTTGAATGACCGTTTAAAAATGCAACCTTAATATCTTTTGTACTTGTAACATAAGCTATTGCACTTGTAAGAGCGGTTTCAACATTATTACCAGTAATTGAATAATATGTCATACCATAAGCTGCATAAGTTTCGTCAGCTTGAAGTTCATAAATATCTTGGAAATTAACAATTTTATAACGTTCATCTTTTCCTTCGCCACAGCTTACGATAATATCACCAAAATTAAGCTTTTCTTTTGAATATTTTGCAGTTATTTCAGAAAAACTTGCGTCTTGTGTGTTAAGGAATTTAACTTTAATTTTTTGGTTATAGTTGTCATATTTGTTAATAAGCGAAAGTGTTTGGGTATAGTAAGGGTCGTATGTGCCATCAACACCATAAATGTCAGGCGCATAGCTTGACATATAAGTTAAATATTCGTCTTCCTTAGCGCAAACCGAAATTACAACCTCTTTATCAACGCCCTTAATATATTCAATATTTTCAGCACTGATGGAATTTTTCTTATCAGAGGTCATATCAAATTCTAAAGGAAGGCGTTCTGCCAAAACTGTAAGCAAAACATTTAAAACCACAATAACCGCCAAAACAGCAGCAGTGATTGCCATTGCATAACCGCCACGCTTTAAAAGAGCTTGGTTTTTAAGCTTTAGGGATTTTTTTGTTTGTTTTTCTTTTTTGGTGGTTTTATCAAGATTATTGACTTGTTCTTCTGAAACTTCTTCCAAAAAATCAATTTTCTTCTCTTTCACTTTTAAAAACCTCCTTTAAGACCATCTTCTCTTCTCAAGTGAACGAACACTTAAGAAAAGGAAAGCGGCTGTAATGCTCATAAAATAGAAAATATCAGGAATTGAGAAAACTGTGGTGCCAAAATTGGTAAACGCATTTGTAAAAGCAATTTTTTCAACAATGGTTACTATCCACGAAATTGAAACGGATGAAACCAAGCTTGAAGAATAAATAATTAAAATATTAATTACAAAGTTTAAAATTGCTGATACTACCGAACTTTCAGTTAAAGATGAAATAAACATACCAATTGAAATTAAAGCGGCGCCCAATAAAATAGCACCCAAAAACGCATAAATATATGGCAAAATGCTTATTTCAACACGTGACATAACGATGATTTGAAAAATTACAGTTGGTACAAGACCTAATGCATAAACACAAAGTGCTGCCAAGAATTTACCAAAAACTATACCAAAAAGTGTTACAGGTGCGGTTAATAGCGCCTGGTCAGTTTTTTGGCGACGTTCTTCACTCATAAGTCGCATTGTTAAAAGCGGTGTTACAAAAACAATTATAATGGCAAGTTCCATAATAATGCCTTCAATAGCAGGATAACCCGAACCATAATAAAGTGTGAATCGCCAACCCGAAAACAAATAAAAGGCAGTTAAAATTATATATGCAACAGGGGTGGCAAAAAAAGCTTTAAATTCTCTTTTAAAAATTGCAAGCATTATTCAGCTTCCTCCTTCTCGTTGTCGTTAAATCCAAGCAAGCGACGG
>JAZKYB010000054.1:0-4183 GCA_045611905.1 Acutalibacteraceae bacterium
TTGGCTTTTATTTTATGCTTGGCATAGTGTGTGCTAAATATAACTGTTTGACTACCAATAAATTTTCCCATTTGTTAGCAGGCACACTTTTAACTTTAAGTATAGCTTTGTTTGTTTTCACAAAAAATCAAATTGCAGTAAAATTCATTATTTCAATTTTAATGGTATTTTCGGTTTTTCTATTTAGTTTTGAAATATCAAAAAGATTTGAAATCAATAAAAAATCTGTTTTTGCACAAACTTATTCGATTTTTATACTTTCTTGGCCTTGCCAACTGGTTATCGAAATCGTATTGGAAAGGTTGCTTGACGCATCTTTTTATATAATTTTCTCCGCAATGCTAATCGTTGGCATTTTTATGCCGATAGCAATTATTAAAGTTGTTTGTTGGTTCGAGCATAAAACTAACACAAAATTTTTATCACTTATGATTGGAAGAAGTTTATGAAAAGCAAAAATTTAGCATGGCTTATAAGACGACACGGTATAGAAATGACACATTTGTCGGGCGGCAGTCATATTGGCGCAATTTTATCGGTTGCTGATATTATGGCAGTGCTTTATGCCGAAGTTTTGAATTTTGACTGCAACAATCCCAAAAGTGACACACGCGACCGTTTTATTTTAAGTAAAGGACATGCAGGGGCATCGGTTTATGCCGCATTGGCGGAAAACGGTTTCTTCCCCGTGGAAGAACTTAAAACCCATTACCAAAACGGCAGTCGTTTATCGGGACATGTTTCCCATCACTTGCCCGGTGTTGATTTTTCTACCGGTTCGTTAGGCCATGGTTTATCTGCAGCAACCGGTATGGCTTATGCTGCAAAGAAAGACCATAAATCACATAAAGTTTATGTTGTGCTTGGTGATGGCGAATGTGACGAGGGCTCGGTTTGGGAGGCGGCACTTTTTGCAAACCATAACGAACTTGGCAATTTGGTGGCAATTATTGACCACAACAAAATGCAAAGCATGGACTTTTGCGATAAAACAATGGCTCTTTCAAATTTTGGGGCCAAATGGGCGGCATTTGGTTGGAATGTTATCAACATAAACGGCAACGACCACCAAGAGCTTAAAAATGCTTTCAACCAAAAATTCAACAATAATAAACCCACTGTTATCATTGCAAACACCATAAAGGGATATGGCGTATCCTTTATGGAAAGCGACATTTTATGGCATTACCGTTTCCCACATGATGGTTGGGAATATGATAATGCGGTTTTACAACTTCACAAAAATAAACCGGTGGATGTGGTTGACCCATATACACCAAACGGAATAGAAAATCCTGCTGAAATTCCTGCTGATGCGGATGTTTATAACGACCACACAACAAGCGCAACATGGCACCCTACATGGAATAAGGAAGTGTGAGGTATATTATGAGAGATACTTTTGTTAAAACTTTAATTTCTCTTGCTAAAGAGGATGAAAAGATAGAACTTGTAACAGGTGACTTGGGCTTTGGTGTTTTAAAACCATATTTTGAACAGTTACCAAATCAGTTTACAAATGCAGGTATTGCCGAACAAAATATGACTTCGCTTGCGGCAGGTATGGCGCTTGAAGGCAAGACCGTTTTTACCTATTCAATCGGTAATTTCCCAACACTTCGTTGCTTAGAGCAAATTAGAAATGACTGTGCTTATCACAATGCAAATGTGAAAATTGTTTGTGTCGGCGGCGGTTTTGTTTACGGCTCGCTTGGTATGAGCCACCACGCTACCGAAGATATTGCAGTTATGCGTTCTTTACCCGATGTTGCGGTGTTCGCACCTGGTGACCTTTGCGAAGCGGAAGAAATTACAAAAGCAATTGCAAATTATAAGGGCACTTGCTATTTGCGACTTGGTCGCGGCGGCGAAAAAAGAATTCACAGCGAAATTAAAAACTTTGAAATTGGCAAAGCCATAAATGTGAAAAATGGTAAAGATGTTGCAATTTTTTCAACCGGTGCAATTTTTGAAGAAGTTGAAATTGCTTGTGAAATACTTAAAGAAAACGGAATTAACCCCACTGTTTACACTTTCCCAACTGTTAAACCGTTAGATGTTAAAACCATATTAGAATGTGCAAAAACACACGATTTAATCGTCACCTGTGAAGAACACAATGTTGTGGGTGGCTTTGGCGGTGCCGTTGCTGAGGTTATGGCTGAAAACCCGTCAAAAGCAAGGCTTATGCGTATTGGTATGTCGGATGAATACTGTGTTAAGGTTGGCAACCAAAAATATTTAAGAAACGAATACGGTATGAGCGGCGAAAAAATTGCAAAACGAATTTTGGAAAATTACTTCAAACATTAAGGGGAATTTTAATGACTAAAAAGTTGCTTGTAACATCAACAGATTTAATGATGGTACAATTCCTTGTTCCGCATATAATTTATTTGTCACAAAACGGATATGATATTGAAATTGCCTGTTCAGATGTAGGCGGAAGAATGAAGGAAATTCGAGAGAAGCTTTATGGATATGTAAATGCTATTCATACCGTTAGACTTGTTCGCAGTCCTTTTAGTTTGAATAATTTTAAAGGATATAAGGATTTAAAAAAGATTATTGAAAACGGCCAGTATGATATTATATGGACAAATGAGCCGGTTATGGGTGTTGCGACAAGGTTAGCGGCAACAAAAGAAAGAAAAAAACACACAAAAGTTGTTTATATGGTTCACGGCTTCCACTTTTTTAAAGGCGCCCCAAAGCTTAATTGGATGATATACTATCCAATTGAAAGACTTATGGCTTCTAAAACCGATGTTATTGTTACTGTAAATCAAGAAGATTATAAACGCGCACAAAAAATGAATGTGAAGCAGGTCGAATACATACACGGTATTGGCATTAACACAGCGCGATTAACCTCTAAAGAAGAGCAAAATAATATCAGAACCGAATTAAATCTTAAGGATGAGGATTTTATCGTTCTTTCAGTTGGCGAGCTTAATAAAAACAAAAATCAAAAGGTTATAATTAAAGCTTTAGCCGAACTAAATGACAGCAATATACACTATATTCTTTGTGGTAAGGGTGATGAAGAACAAAATCTTCGCACACTTTGCCAAAAATCGAGCATTAGCAATAATGTCCATTTTTTAGGATACAGAACCGATGTGGTAGATATTTGTGCTCAAGCAAATGTTTTCGTTATGCCTTCTTTAAGAGAGGGCTTACCGGTGGCTTCTTTGGAAGCTATGTATTGCGGGTTGCCTTTAATTACATCCAACATTCGTGGTTTGGTGGATATAATGAAAGACGGTGTTTCAGGATATCTTTGCAATCCATGCGATGAAAAGGTATTTGCTAAAGCGATTAAAGATTTGTCAACAAACAAACAGCTTCAAGCTTCAGCACGCGAAAACAACTTGCAAACTGTCAAGCCGTATTTATTAGAAAATACTAAGAACGAAGTTTTACAAATATTCAGTTTTTTATAGATAGGGAAATATATGATAATTTATATATCAATGTTAGGTGTGTTGGGGTTATTTTATATATTAAATAACTCTGGCGCATCAAACTTAAAACTAAATGACAATACAAAACCCAATAAAGTGTTTGCTTTTATCGTGTTTGCTTATATTGTTTTCTGGGCGGGTATGCGCAGTGGTATTGCTGATACCGCTGCATATATTCAGCAATTCAACAATGACTCTTGGGACAATCTATCAACCCTTGATTTTTCCTTTAACAGTGCTTGGGGATTTAGATTGATTCAAATAATTTTTAAACAGTTTATATCCTCTGATTATCATGCTTGGTTAATGTTTATTGCTATAATATCCGGTGCGTGTGTTGCAACAACATTTTATAAATATTCACAAAATTATTTTTATTCCGTTTTTCTTTTTATAGCAACCACCGATTTTACATGGTTGATGAATGGAATAAGGCAATTTTTAGTTGTTGCAATTTTATTTGCAGCTGCGCCACTTATTGAAAATAACAAGTGGTTTAAATATATTCTTTTGGTTTTGCTTTGTTCCACCATTCATGGAACAGCACTGATAATGATACCCATTTACTTTTTTGTTCGTTCAAAACCGTGGAAAGCAAATACAATGATTTTATTATTTGGTGTTTTGTTTGTTTTGTTTTTCACTTCTTCTTTCACCAATTTGTTAGAGGAAACACTTGCAGAAACAAAATACGAAAATATTGGGGACCAGTTTTT